>CAISRK010000473.1 GCA_903887815.1 uncultured Bacteroidales bacterium
CTGGTTTATTGAAAACCCGTGATAGTTGGGAGTAACAATACAAATCAGAAGGTAAGATGTGTGCGAATGCGACATATAAAACGAAAACCCCTTCTCTTTTCAGAAAAGGGGTTTAGCGACCGAAAAAAAATAGTTTAGTTCAGGACTATTTTTTTCATTTCTGTCCAGTCAGGGGTAACCACTTTAAGCAAATAAATTCCCCGGCTGTGTGAGGTAAGGTCGAAACTTACTGTTTGCCCGTCCCAGTCCATTTGTTTAACCGGGCGGCCTGTATTATCAAAAATCATAATTACGGCGTCACGCACGGGAGCTTGTGCCAGGAGAGAAACTTCAAACTTCCCGCCGGTTGGGTTCGGGAATACAGTCAGTATCGAGGATGTGGGTATATAAGGCTTGTCGCCGGTTATCAGAATGATCGGGCTGTCGGCGAAGGATACCAGGTTACAGGCTACATCGAGTGTTGGGTTAAATCCGTCTGCACAATTCGTACATGTAACTCCGGTAATACATGCCGGATTGTTCGGATGGCAATTATCCATGTATGCGTCGTAGAAAACATAACGTAATTGAATATCGTGACCGGCAACAAATGGACTCATATCAAAATCAAACCAAGGAGCAATCGAACCGGGACACCATCCAGCACGATCATACTGGTATGTACCATTCTGAGGCTGACAACCATCGGGGTTCGGATTGCAGTCGACCCAGTTGTGCTGTGTGAAAGTCATAGCTCCGTTAACCCACAAATTATGCGTTGCATTATAAAATTCTGCAGCATTTCCTGTATTAAGGTCGCCCCAGCCATGCCCGGTTGAAATGAGTTTGAGTTTTGAAGCTACGGCATTGGCAGGAAATTTATAGTTAAATGTATCAACGGGCTGACGGTTGGCATAATCGCCGAATGGATATATTTCTTTCCACACCTGTTTCACTTTACTGTATTTATGAGCCGGAGTCCCCTGCCGGTAATCGAATGTCAGGTCATATAAATATCCGTTATCGAGAGTTTCACAGTTTACCCTGAAAGCGGTTTTTCCTTGTAGTATAGACATATAGTCTGTTAGGTCAACAACATGTGAACAGGCAACTCCATACGGAGTTATGTAACGGATAATCTCGAACCAGTTGCCTTCTTTATCTTTAGCATCAACACTGGCCACCCTGTCCCAGGCACCACAGCCGCCTGTAGGGCAGTGAACATGCAAGGTTGCAGTTATTTTATCATAAGCGCCCAGGTACGAAGGAAGAACTGCATCGACCGTTACCGTGCTCACGGTCGGGCTAAGCCAAATATCTTTAAAAGCATCGACGGTTTTACTTACTGCAGTAGGGACAATATTGATATTAACTGTTTTGGTTGCAACAGCCCCGAAATTATTGGCCGACCTGATCTCAACTGCATAGCTTCCATAGGTTGGCGGTGTCCACCAGGCTGTAAAATGGCCATTATAGAAGTTCATACCTTCAACCGTTTGTCCGTTAATTTTAAACTGAACCCAGGCCACTGAGAATAATTCGGGATAGGCAATAGTAGAAATGGCAGCCAGCTGTATCTGCGACAAGGAAGGCACCGGCACATCGCCGGCAAGCGGGTTTCGTGCATCAATTACAGGTACGAACCAGTTGGGATTAAGCACATGGAACCGCTGAATAACAGGATCGGCTGGGTTGTACTGTGCATTGCCGGGTTGTGTTGCCTGGACTGCCACAACTCCTGTATCGCCTGTAAGTGTAACGGTATTACCGGTTATTGCAGCAGGTCCTGAAAGAATATTAAAGATCACGGGAAGTCCTGAAGTTGAAGTAGCTTCCACCTGGAAAGCAGCGGCTGTGTTGAGTTTATTCGGAATTTCGGGGAATGAAATTGCCTGGTAGGAATTATCGAGAGTTCCATTAAAATTAGAGGTTGCCCCTGTCATGGCAAAGTTAAGCAAATCGCCATCCCTAACAGGTGAATCGACTTTTGAAGTTAACTTAGTAATTGCGGTATTGTTGCCGCCTGGAACTCCCTGGTTAAATTTATAATACATCTGCAGGTCCGGTTCGGTTCCTGTAAGTTCATTGGTAACCATGGCCTGGATTTCGGTCTGTGTAAGAGCTTTCGACCATACACTCACTTCATCAATACGCCCTCCCCAGTAAAAATTGAGACCTCCTCCGGCTATACTTCGCCCGATGGCAAAAGCAATATTGGTAGCAGTAAATGTACCGCTGGCCGCCTTTTGCCCTTTCAGGTTCCCGTTAACATATAATTTTATGGCAGAGCCATCATAAACCCATGCGAAGTGCTGCCATACCTGGGGAATAATTGTATTAGCTGGTGCAACGTATTCGAATAGCACATTAGAAGAGTTTATAAAACGACATTCAATTTGGCCATTATTCAGCTGTATCATATAAAAACCCTGCGAACCACGGAATCCCATCATTCCCTGTCCATATGCCAGCTGGTCGTCGTAAAACCACCCAGTAATAGTGATTCCTGGTTTATTCGCAATGTATTGCGAACCATTTTCGAGTATCACATGATCATCTACCATGTCGAAATGAAGATACTGATTGGTCTGGGCACGCAATCCCGATAAAGATGCAAGAATGATCAGCATCAGGATAGTACACGATTTTAAGTAGAACTGTTTCATGAGGTTTGTTTATTTATTGGTTAATTGTCATTTCTATTATAAAATTAACTATTCCTACCAAGCCATCCACCACATTTTTACATTGGGGTCTTCGCCACCTTGTCTTGCTTTGGCTTCGTTCCAGTTGGCTGTGTTATACTGACTTTCCGAAGGAGGATAGGGCATCCGGAAATGACTGATAAGGGCACCTTCGTGAGGTGTTTTCGCAGTCCTCCTGGTTTCGGCATAGGCTTCCCAGGGCTGCCTGAATGCATCGATCCATCGTTGGGTATAAATAAAACCGAGTTTTTCATCATCGGCATGAGCGTTCCATAAACCGAAGTGTGTGAGTACAGAAACCGAATTCAAATTTGAAGGTATCGTAATCTTATCAGTAAATTTCATGCCTGATAAAGGCAGCCTCATAATACCTGAAAGATCGGTCCACCATTTAACCGAAGTAAGCACCCCATTAATATATTCATTATCAGCCTGATCCTTGTCGACTGATACTCCAATACCCCTGAACAATGCTTCGGCTTTAATGAAATAAACCTCGGCACTTGTCATCAGTATGACGGGGACAAAGTTTTCGTCATCAATAAGGAAAAAGTTGAAAGGCGAATAATTCACATTATTCTTAATTTCGTAATTAACCACATCGTCGCGGTGGCTTCCGTAAGGAATGCCCTGCGATGAAGGTGTGTTTTCGTTTGGAATCTGCGGATATGGTTTCCATTTTTTGTTCTGGTCACCTTCGAAGAAAATATAAGCCCTGGGATCGAAAATGCCTGTTCCTTCGGAATTATCGCTTGTTGAAAACTGGTGCCAAAGGTTCGATCCCATCCTTAGCCCATTATGTTCGCGGAACGACCAGCTTACACTGCTGTTGGTAAAACCGTTCTGGGCGGGCCACAAAGCAGCACATTCAATTGAAGTGCTTGTAAAATCGATCCCGCGAAGAACCGGAAGATCTTTTTCGATAATTTCTTTCAGAATACCTCCGGCTATCTGAGGTTCTTTACCCGACATCCTCAATGCATAACGGAGCCGCAGCGAATTGGCAAACTTGCGCCACATTTTAAGGTCACCCCTGAAGAGTTTATCAAATGATGCAAAAGTTACGAAAGGCTCAACCCGTGCAGTAGTATCGTTTATATTATCGGCAGCCCATTTCAGGTCATCGAGTAGTGAAAGATAGATATCGCGCTGTTTGTCGTATTTCGGGTGCAGGTAATTCAGATCGAGGAATCCATATCCAGCCTCCGAGTAAGGAATATCACCAAAAAGGTCAGTGAGTTTGAACGTTTTATATGCTAGTGCAATTTTAAGCATAGCGTTCATATTGGTAACCGAAGGTGATGGCGGAGAGGCCTCAAACCTTTTCTGAAGTTCCCTCACCGAGGGCAACGACCTGTAATAAAGTCCCCAGATATCTTCGGTTCCTATGGTATAATTCCCCCATGCACTCTGTGTAAGGGCAGCCTGCTGGGTTTGCTTGTACAGGATTTCGTTATTCACATAAAACTGCTCATTACCGGTAGGCAGCATCGATTGGATGATGCCATTAAAAAGGGAGCCATCACTTGCTGTTGTAAACCCCTGCGGGTTGGTGTCAATTTCTTCAAAATCCTTCCTGCACGCTGTAAACACAAGCAGAGTTAATAAAAGGGATATTATGCCTGCAATTTTCATTTTACTTTTCATTAATTGTTTTTACCATTTATCAAAACCTGCGAGATAAATAAATCTAAAAGGTAACATTTGCACCTATAGTAATTGAGCGCGTTCCTGGAAAGGAAGCCCATTCAAATCCCTGGGCATTTCCGGAACCTATGATTCCTTCCGGATTGATTTTGTCGGGCAACGTAGTGTAAAAATAAAAAAGGTCGCGGCCTACGAGCGAGAATGATAAACTCTGGAAAATTTTAGCTTTCGCGAGTGCAGAGCTGCCAACTGTATAGGTCAGTGATATTTCGCGCATTTTCACCCATGTGTCTTCAATTATTCCCGGGGTTGAAACAAATTTTCCCCATCCGCCTGCATTGGGTAGGTATTTGTACAAATAATTCACTACTTTCTCGTTTCGGGTACCATTAGCATATACTCCGTCAAGAATTACCCCCACATTCCTCACATTTCCTTCGGGGTCGGTGTATGGCAAACCTCCGCCATCGCGCTCAAGCAGCGTTTCGGGGCTTTGCCCGGTCTGAAGTCCTATTACATACGATCCGCAATAAATATCGCCTCCCCATTTGGTATCGATAAGGGTATTCAGCCTGAAATTTTTATACACAAGTTCCGTGGTGAAGCCCGCAAGAAAATCAGGCGAAGCATTCCCGATCGGAACACGGGTATCGGTGATCTTGTATTTTGTACCCTCATCATTCAGGATGCGGTTGCCGTTATTGTCGTACACATAGTCATACCCGGTAATTGTGCCGTATTCCGAACCTTCGTAAAGTTCCATTGCCGGACCGTTAAGCCCCCAGATATCGGCCAGGTGATACGTATCGGAATACCCGCCCAGGCTCACAATATAATTCCTGTTTCGCGAAAAATTCAACCCCGCTTTCAAAAGAAATTCCTGCGTCTGGACCGGAACGGTATTAACAGTGAACTCAAAACCCTCATTTGAAAGTTCACCTTCGTTGATTGTAATATTATAGGATCCGGAGCTTACCGGGACCGGCAGATTCAGGATCTGATCTGTCGAATGTTTGTAATAATAGGTAAAGTCGATATCGATCCGGTTATTAAATAGACCCAGGTTAAGCCCGGCTTCGTAACCGGTAACAAACTGGGGTTTCAGTTCAAAAGGAGGAATTACACCCGGAAGTGAGGACGATTGCTGGCCTCCGAAAAGACTGGTGTTATAATAGAAGTTCTTCTGGTATGGAGTTGCACTGTTGGCCGTTTGTGCAATACCACCCCTGAGTTTCAGGAAGTAGAGCCAGGGCATTGCTGCTTTCAAGTCGAATGCCTCGGTGGCAATAAAACTGAGTGAACCTGACGGATAGAAATAGGAATTGTTATTTTCAGGCAAGGTCGACGACCAGTCGTTACGCCCGGTAAGTTCGAGGAAGAGGTAATTGGCATAAGCCAGGTTTACAAATGAATATACTGAGTTGGTACGCTGGTTCATCATAGTTTCACCAGGTACCATATTGCCGGCTGTATTACCGGGATCGACCACGATTGTATTCCCGTTTTCGTCTGTTGAATAGGTGTATTCGGTAAAATTGAAAAATGTATACATATTGGGATAGTACCAGGTACCTGAATGGCCCGAAATACCGTATGATTCGTAATTCCACCTGCTGGCGCCGGCACTGATGCGCGCATCCAGTTTCTTGTTCAACATTCCTTCTTTATGAGCGGATATGAGGAATTCGAAGTTGTCGTTTGTTACCTTCGAAAGGCTGTTGCTATACCCTCCGTTCATCAGGCCGATGTAATCGATGGGTTTGTTTTTTGATGTGAATTGCTCGACGGTATAATCGCGGCCAGCTCTTCCAGTGGCATTCAGCCAGGGTGTGACATCGTAAATCAAAGCAATGGACCCGGTATATTTATCGCGGTCCTGCCATGTGTTGTTGTTGTAATAATTCCACCAGAGATAGCGGTCGACGTAGAGGAAAGGGTACCCTTCAAGTTTGTTTTGTGAGCCGTCGGTCAGCTGGTAGTTTTCCTTGTCAATTCCCTTATAGCTGCGTGGCCATGAATAGAGGAATCCTTTACTGAATGAATTGCCGTCCTCACCCAGCATAGGGCTGTTCAACCGCTTGTATTTCACATAAGTAAGAGTTGCATCAGCCTTGAGTTTATCCGAGATTTTAATATTGGTCCCGAAATTAATTGTAGTCCGGGTAAAATTGCTGTTTTCAACAATCGGTGTGTTATCCTGGTGGGTAAATGATAAACGAAGGGTTCCTTTATCGTTTCCACCCTGTACGGCGACATTGTGGGTCTGTGTATTCCCCGTTTTAAAGGCCATTTCGAGGTTATCGGGCTGAGGCGAATAATCGCGCATTTCGCCGTCCCACCATTTTACCATTTGTCCTTTCATTTCGGGTCCCCACGAAACCGCCGATCCGTAATAACCGAACTCTTCGGATGTAGTGGAAGTTTCACCCTGCTGGTTAATTACGATTTTATCATTCCCATAAATACCAGGATAGAGGAGTGTGCCGTTCCCATCTACTGGAAATCCGGGTTCACTTAGCGTAATCGGACCTCCTGCACCGTATTTATTCTGAACTTCACGGTAACGATACGGATTTGTGATTTTATAGTTGTAATTATAAGTCACCCCTATCCCCTTCTGTTTTTTACCGCGTTTAGTAGTAATAAGTATTACACCATTGGCTCCCCGTTCACCGTATAAAGCCGATGCTGCTCCCCCTTTCAGAACCGAATATTCTTCGATATCGAACGCATTCAGATCCGAGATTCCATTTCCCCAATCCACACCACGACCAACATCATTCATTCCTGAAACATTATCCATTGGCACATTGTCGACAACAATGAGAGGCTGGTTGTTTTTTGCAAGGTTGTTGTTCCCCCTGATAACGATACGGGTTGAACCACCCTCAACGCCATCGCCCTGCGAAACCAATACACCTGCCGACCTTCCCGAAAGGGCACCCAGTACGTTGGGGGTATTGGCACGGGTTATTTCGGCTGTATTTATTTTTTCCGACGAATAGCCGATTTCGCGTTTTTCGCGTTTTACACCCAGGGCGGTAACGACAAATTCGTCGAGTTTACGGGCTTCGGAAACAAGAGATACATCAATTACCTGCTGGTTCACTACAATAATTTCAACCGGGGTAAAACCAATAAAACTAAAAACGACAACATCCATTGAGGCAACTCCGGCAAGTTTGTATTTCCCGTCGGCATCACTTATAGTTCCCTGGGTGGTACCTTTTATAACGATCGAAACCCCGGGCAGAGAATATCCTTCGTCAGCTGCTTTAACTGTTCCGGTAATGGTCCGTGTTTGACCAAACAGAACTGCAGAAAAAACAAGAATAAAACTTAGAAAAACAATGACTTTCTTCATTTGAAAGCGGATTATGGTTTATTTCAATGACAATCGGGGCTAATAGCTAATTACACTTAACTCCAGGTTTTTAATCTATTTTGATTAACCAGGCATACCACTTTGACATAATATTACCAAAGTTGCTTTCACAAAAATAGGAATATTATCAAGCCTTTAAAAAAAACAATAAAATATATTGCATCACTTTTATTAAAATACCAAGCCGGCTGGCAGGCACTTTTCTCTTCCCGAATAACCAACTGGAAAACAGCAAGATAATTTAAGTTTAATCGATATCGGCTGATATATAAATAAAACTGTCAACTTTGCAGTACAATCTTACAGGTTTAACCGGTTAATTCCGGAAACGATCCCGGTTTATCAGTTAAAATTATTACTCTAATGCCCGAACACCGACATTTTATACATCACAAGCCTTACGGTTACCTCTGCCAGTTTGTTTGCGAACTGCCCAGGAAAAAACTTGTGGGCAATTTATATCCTTTTCCCGAAGGAACCATGGCTATCGGCCGCCTGGATGAACAAAGCGAAGGTCTTCTGCTTTTAACCACCGACGGGCAGTTGAGCGAATACATCAGGAGCCGGAAAATTGAAAAAGAATATTATGCCCAGGTTGACGGGTTGGTTACTGACGAAGCCATAGCACAACTGGAGCAGGGTGTTGAAATCGGGATACGGGATGTAAAGTACATAACTTTACCTTGTAAGGTTGCCCGCCTGGAAGCCGATCCCGGTTTCGCACCCCGAACCCGTAAAATCCGCGACGACCGCCATGGGCCTACGAGCTGGATTTCAATCGTTATAACCGAAGGCAAATACCGCCAGGTGCGTAAAATGACTGCTGCCGCCGGCTTCCCGACCTTGCGGCTTGTAAGAGTCCGGATAGGAAGAATCCTGCTTGGCGACCTGGCAGCAGGTGAAGTAAAGGAATTAAACGACCTGGGCGTTTAAATATCCCATGTCAAAAAAAGGTAATAGAAACAGGATCTGCGCGATCAGGTCAAATGGCAAAGGTTAAAGGTCAAAGGTCTGATTAAAGTCATTACTGTTTAAGGCGGAAATCAAAGTACTTATAGCATTGTATTATTGACAAACGCAAACGATTTAGCCTTAAATTTGTTATAACATTGAGGTACCTTAAAACTGCCTTCTGTTTTCAGGAATTTTTTAAATAGCACTTTCAGCCTGGCAGATACATTGTCCTATCGATGAAGAATATGGTATTATATGAGTTTAAATCTTTACTCAGGTTCCACGCCCGGAAAGTGTGGTTATTCTGTTTTACAGTACTCATTTTAACTACTACCATTCATGCATTTGCAGAGGGAACGCGGCAGTTTGAACCCACCGGAGCCCCGATGCGTTCCTATTGCAAAATAGCATTAACCCGTAACACTGCCGACAGCAGGATTCCATTTGGTTTGATCAATTGTGCTGTTGAATACCGGCTAAATATCCACATCAAAGATTTTACTGCTGAAAAAATCTATCTTGGGGTTGGTGATATTATCGACTATTATGACAATGCCTTACTATACAATGACTTAAGTTACCAGATTAAGGATCCAAACGGGAATGTACTTCCGGGGTTTTCGCTCAGGCCTCTGCCAAATAATATAAACCAATCCGGTTATATTGCTACAAACAGCGAAGCTTTGAGCGGGCCTGATATCAATAATTCGAACCCGTCAGGTTATGAACCTATCGTGATAACTCCATCGATGAACGGTGATTATATACTTGAATTTTCATTACCTGGAAATGATGAAAAAACGATGCGAATCATCAATTATATTGATGTTACTGTTGCTAACGGGATTACACCCATCAACGGGCGCCTCTGGAGTAAAGCCTGGCAGCTCAGTTCGGGCAATGTGGATGCCGATGTGAGGGCAACGTACACCCTGTTTTATGTGTACTCCAGCGACAGTGTGGTAACGCGCTTCGACTGCAACGGCCTGGCAGGTGGAGTGTGGGCCATATACAGCAACGAATGGGGATGCGGCACCAGCGGAACATGGAATAACAACCGCCGTTCTATTGTGGGTAATGCAACCGTGGAGCCACAGCATAAAATATTCCTTAATGATCCGGATCCGCCGGCATATCCTTCGGGTCATATAGGCGAAATGATTGATTTTAAAATACTTCCATCTGATTGTGATACTGTAGTTACGTTCTGGACAAATGTCAGTAAAGGGGGTAACATTGAGGTAACCATCGATGTTCCACCCTATAATCCTATTACACCAGGCCCCGAAGATGTTCAACTCGGATACAGTGTATCATCGGGTCAAAATACCCTGCTACCTGCCTGGAATGGTAAAAACGCCCTGGGAATTCCCGTTCCCAACGGGACGGCGGTGGAAGCACACATACGTTTCCTGAACGGCTTATCGAATATCCCGCTCTTCGATGTGGAAGATAACCCGAACGGGTTTAAAGTGGATATTCAGCGGCCCGTCCCGGTCACAGGTTCCACCCGGCTGCGGATTTTCTGGGACGACATGCTTTTACCACCTGCCTTTTCACCAACCAGGAATGTGACAACCGGATGCGAATATACCGGAACGGATCCCTATTCAGGTTGTCATCCATGGAACTATATTCAGGGTGGCTTTAATCTTGGCGATCTCAATACGATTAATTCCTGGTGGTATTTTATTACAAACGAAATCCTGTCGATACCAATAACAATCAAACTGGGCCCGTCGAAAGGGTTAATTTCCGGACCGAAAAATATTTGCTCGGCCCAGGTGGTGACTTTCCGTACAAAGAGCATTCCTTTCGCACAACAATACATATGGCATATAGAGGGGCCGGGATATTCGGCTGATTTTGTAAAGTCAGCTCCCGATACAACTTTCAGTCATGATTTTAACCTGGCAATGCCTGCAGGTGCTTATGTGGTTTCGGTTTTCGGTAAAAATCCACAGTGCGGCTCAGGCGAGAAGGTTTTTTACGGCACATATCTTAGTAGCGACAAGCCTCCGCCCGTTAGCGGGGAATCATCGGTATGTGATAAAGCCACGTATCAATATACAATACCGGGGTCCTATTCCAGCACCCAGTGGAGTTTACATAACGGTGAAATTGTTAGTCAGCCCGGCGCCAATCCCGTTACAATCCACTGGAATACCGTCGGAGCCGATACGTTAAGGGTGCTTGCAACCAATGCCGACTGCGGCACAAGGTTATCGATAATTCCGGTTTTAGTACATCCTTCGGCTAAAGCAGGATTTTTTGCCAAAAACGAAGGAACAAGTTGCCCGGGGCTTCCGGTTCATTTTACTGACACATCCTCGGTAGTATCAGGCAGTCTTGTTTCGCGTTACTGGGATTGGGGCAACAGTGGTTTTCACGACGGGAACGATATCCTGGCTGATTATGCATATACTGCTACCGGAACTTATACCGTTAAGCTGAAAGTTACTACCGATAAAGGTTGTACTACCGAAACATCGCAGCAGGTAAAAATTATCCCTTATCCCGAAGCCTCATTTTCGTACTACCGGAATTGTGTGTCGCAACCTGTACAACTTACCGACAACTCAACCGGAACGGATATAAATTCATGGAAATGGGACTTTGGCCCTGCTGCTGTTACTTCTGCCAATACAGGATCGAGGCAGCCCGAAGCCGTGTTCCCACTCACCGGTACCTATCCTGTGAGCCTGGTGATTTCAAACCGGTTCGGTTGTACCGATACTGTAGTTAAACAACTAACTATTCATCAGCTGCCGGTGGCCGGGTTTGTGAACGAATTCCCCTGCCAGGGAACAAGCCTGCTGTTTACTGATAAGAGTATTGAGGCCGATACCCTGCTGAAACAATTTTCGTGGGAATCGATATCCGCCAAGGGAGAGCGTAGTATCGTAACCGGCAATCCGGCACTTTTGCGTTTCAACGAGGCCCTGGATTATATTGTAAACCTAAAGGTAACCGATGCTTATGATTGTTTCGATACCGTATCATCTGTAATCGATGTGAAACCAAAACCGGAATGTTCATTTTCCTATTCGGTCGTGCCCAACGGTATACTCCTGTTTAACAATACATCCTCCGGTGCAGAGCATTATTACTGGAATTTCGGAAACGGGGAAAATTCAGATATCGCGGAGCCTGAAACCACTTTTAACTCCGAAGGCGATTATTCCATCATGCTTATAGGAACCAGCAGCGATGGCTGTATTGATACAGCTATAGTTCAATATTCCTATTTACCCGGCTTATGGATGCCTGATGCTTTTTCTCCTGATAATAACGCTAAAAATGATATTTTCAGACCTGTTACACAGCGTACCACACTCGATCCTTATCAACTGCTGATATACAACCATTGGGGACAGCTTATCTTCAAAAGCACCAGTTTTTCCGAGGGCTGGGATGGGACCTATAACGGTGAGCCCTGCCCTATTGGTAATTATACTTACTATATACAATACAGGGAAGCCGGTAAAGACAACACCAACACTGTTATCCAACGCGGGGTGGTTCGGTTGATACGATGAACAGGAGGTTAAAAATCAAGCCTGAAATTCCGGGGCCTGGAAGAATAGAACACTAAATGTCGATCAGCAACAATAAGTTAAAAGGAAACCTTCGAAGACATTAAACCATTGAACCAAAAACCAATCAACCTATCAACACATCAACTTATCAACAATAAGAAAGACCCAAGTCCCATCCGCCTGAGGCGGACCAAGAACCAAATTCCAATTTCCAGGTCCCGATTTCGAATTTTGTCTGCCTGAATCGTTTAAAATTCCTGCAATCCGGCAACCGGCCATCAGTGCTCAGTGCCAAGTGCCCAGTACCCAGCAACCAGCTACCAGTAATCAGTTATCAGAGCTCCGTGCCGAGCAACCAGCAACCAAATGCCAGCTACCAGAAACCAGCTTACCAGAAACCAGAAACCAGAAACACAAAACTCAGATTCCAGGAATCAGAGCGGATTTCGTTTGAAATAATCAACCAGGTTAGCCGGCCGGTAATTTTTATCTTTTGTATATCGTTCGATAACTGAGGGATGCAGCCGTTCGTTGGTATTTCCTGAGCCAGATTCAATGATCCCTATTGGACGGAAATATTTAGGCATAAATTTATAAAACCCGGTATACGACTCGTGTCCTGCTGCCAGAGGATCCGGCCCGGAAAGTATATTTTCGAAGTTAAGACGACAGGCCTTTGCATTTCCTATCATCCACTGCAGAGCAATATCCGAAAGACCGTTTTCGTTTTCGGCATATCCTCCGCCCACATCGGAATGCACACCGGCAAACCAAACCTGTTCCAGAACCTGTCCGCTGATATCAGGCTGCTGATGCCATAAGGTTGCTTCGAAGTTTTTTCGTTTCTCATCAATTGACAGTGCATGAAATGCATTATCAACATACGATGACAAATCGGTATCGTGAAACTGGTTCTTTTTACTGAGCGTTCCGTTAAGGATAAGCGGATTCCCTAAAGCACCTACAGTGTCCCAGACACCGATAAACCGGATTCGTGTTGTTTCCTCCACGGCATAGGTCTTACGGAAAAGGGTCGCTTCCGCTTCACGCGGGTGCATTCCCGCCTTCCGTGAATGGTAAATAGCGTAAGCCCTGTTCACCTGGTCGAGATTTTCTTTTTTCAGAATACCCGAATTCCGGATCAGCCCTGACAAACTTCGTACTGTAAAAGCTCCCCGGCTGAAACCGAAGAGGAAGAGTTCATCACCTTTTTCGTAGGTATTGATAATGAAACGGTAAGCCTGCAAAATATTTTCCGAAATCCCAGTTCCGGTAGCACCATCATACACCCGTTTCAGCGCACCCCCTTCACTTCCAATCCCGGTATCATAAAAGAGCAGTTGCGATGCTCCGTCGGATGAGTATTCCCCCAGGGCATTTGCCATTTTAACTACATTGGTCAGGCAACGTTTCCCGTTTTCCATCTTGTCGGGCGTGTTCCAGGTGCCGTCGCAAAAAATTGCGATTCGTTTCATGAGTTGAGTGTTTATTGCTGGGTACAGTGTGATTAGTGCTGAGTGCCGGATGCAGATTGCCAGTTACTGGCAGGAATTTAGATTTTTAGCAGCGTGCTAAATTTTAATGAGGCTGAAAACAGTACTTGTAATGATATCGAGCAAACCGGCCTTGAATTCATCAGCTTTAATCATGGCCAGGCCAGCCTGTTTCAAGGCATTCATCTCGATAAGTTCCTTTTGCGCCAATACCAGGAATTCGAAATCAGCCTTCGACAATTCGCCTGATGCCAGCTGTATGGTCCAGTTTTCGAGATTATGCTTTAGCTGATCCAGCAGGCTCAGCGCATCAGTTTTGGCTGCCTCTTTGTATTCCTTGAATGTGGCAATAGCCAGTTCGGTAACCTTGGTTTTCAGGGTTTCCAGTATGGGTTTAAAAATATCGTTGGGCATAGGTTTGAATTTTTATCTCTTATGTTTGTTATTAGAACTTTACGGTCGCTATTGGCTCTTTCCGAAATTTCGACAGTATATTTTCTTTGATTAATCAAATCTCAGTAGTGATGATTGTATTAAAAAGGAATACTCCGGCTATTTCACTTCCGATGGTTTGATTTTTTTACTTTCCAGTCCCGAGATCTGGTCGAAAGCGCCGGCAACAAGTTTCTTTTCTTCCGAAATGAAGGCCTTCCCTAGTGTTTTTTCTTTTTCCCATCGCACCAGGAATCCACCCAAGAGGTGTCCTTCCGGATCCAGGAGCTTGTCCCACAGTTTTATAGTAATCTCATTTTTCGGCCTGTTCTTTTCATATTCGTATACCTTCTGAAGTTTGGTTTTCAAATCCTGTGCAGCAACCTTGTTCGTGTCATAATTTTCTTTGGCAAGATCCATCACATTCAAAGCATCGACCTTAACGGAGGTAGTCTGCGCATAGGCATACTGATCGAACGATGTAATTGAACTGCAGGAGGAATATATCAGCAAAAGGATTACAATCGATGCATTCAGCATCCTCTTTGGAAATTTACTGTTTTTCATTTTAATTGATTTAAGAATTTAAATTCTGTAATAAAATGATGACTTAGTTACAAGGGATTGTTGATGTTATTTTTCACTTACTTTCCGGTTCCGCAACCGGCGGATGAGCAGAGCAATCTGAAGCAGAACGTAAAGTATAGGTTTCAACAACCAGAATCCGGCCCTTTTCCCGAAAAAAAATGCCAGTGCAGCAGTTGTAACTAAAGGAAGTGAATTCCGGATTCCGGCCAGTATATCGTTACCTGCAAACATATTGCAAAAACCCGCTGATTGGCATGAAACATAAATGCCAGCGAAAACCAGGTAAAGTGCCCAGACAATACTTTTAGGCAAAAGCGTCAAGCCGTTCAGTTTCTGCCTGAATGTTTGCATGGCTGAATTCATTTGCTGTTCAATAAGCAGGTCGGATTGTATCAGGCTGATCATATTGCCGCCAGCTGCGATTTTATTTTTCGGTGAAAAAAAAACAAGAATATCGCCGCAAATATTTCCACGCACCTGGAAACATACAGTATCTCCTTCGGCCATGCTTTGGATTTCGCCTGTATGCATGATTTCCCTGTATGCCCTGTACGCTTCGACAAAAACTTTCACGATTTTGTTCCTTTCGGATTAAAAATGCCCAGAATACTTTCGCCCAGCTTAACCACAACCTGAATAAGCGACTTCCAATACTCAACCGAAATGGAAATGGATTGCTGGTGTACCTGGTGGATAATCGTTATAGGTTGTTCGGCAAAGGATTTCGAAATACGCGTTGTAACGTCCCCGTCCATACCGATAACGGTTTGAATTAACACCTGCTCCGTGCCAATATCATTGGCTTTCTTAATAACCATCAGTTGCCTCAGGTCCAGGTTTAGTTCATACGCATCGGCCTTACTGGCGGGCATATTCCTGAACTCTTTTACATTATCGGCATTATCGAAGTTGAAAGCGGTATTTTCCCTGAAAAGGTCAACGCCTTCCATTTTCAGAATACGCCTGATATCGTCGCATATGTTATGAATCCGCTGCAGCATCATAATGTCGGAATTCAGTGTATCGTCAGGAATCCGGATCATCGCTTTATTTTCATTTAGCTTAGTAATTGAACTTTCGGCCCTGTCGCTTAATTCCTTAAAGGAATTATATCCTGATCCGGCATAAACACTTTCGCCCCTGAATGGATTAACAGCACTGGAACTACCCGGCTGCAGGAATGCATTATACTTGTCACCAAGGCTAAGCAGTTTCAGGTGAAATGTTGTTGCCAACGAATGCAATAAAAGTCGCGGGCTTGCAGGAGCCTTTGAAGCACTCATTTCGTCCTTGATAATTGTGTTTATTTCAAGGTGAGTGAGGTCGTAAAGTGTGGAACTGACTTTTGCTTCCAGTTTTTTGGTATCGCCAAACATAGCTGTAGGATAAACAAGCGTTTATTTACCCGTTTTTTTTGACTCTGCTTCGAAAAAGTCAAGAGCCCCGAGAATTTCCTTCAGTATAGCAATATTTTGACGTACGATTTCGTGCCCCTGGTTCTCACGGGTAAGGTGAAATTCGCGGAGTTCCTTGTATTCGGTCACGAATTTAGGAGTCATTGCAGTAGTGATATCACCTGTTACCAGGTTGATTTGTGAGCACATACGGTCTTCAGCACTATCCGTAATAATCGAGGTTTTAATACCTGCTGATTCATTAAATGAATATTTGCCCACGAGGGTGTTGGTTTCGAGGCGCGTCAGGTTCGAAAGGCTAGCCAGGGCCTCCTTCAGGAATGATTTTTTGTCACTCATAACTTTAGTTTTTAAGGTTAAACCAGTTGAACTATTTCGAAATAATAATGAAAAGAACGAAAAGTAATATAGAGTTATATTCAGCTATTCAAATTTACGGCCTATCAGACAAAAGTGTACCGGCAGGAACGATTTTTTTTACTTAATTTGAATCGCATACCTCTGATAACAGCAACAGGGAAATATAGTTCAATTGCGATAGTAATAGCTGGAACTGCAATACCAATATGAGGGTTTTCCCCAACACATTAAATACCGAAACTTAACCTCCTGATGGGAAATCCAGGCGCGGAAAAGAACCTATCCGGCTAATAGTATTCAAAAATACCGGCAGACCTTATCAACAGCCAAACCTGCATTAAAATCATTTGCCGGAAAGCTGACGGCAATGAATATACGTTCGTCAACTCATATGGGAGTTGCGATACCGGTCCGGGAAATCAGGAGGAATTGACGCAGCCAAAAAAGCTGCCACAAACAAAGCGAATAACGCAGTCAGATTAATCAGTTTTCATTTTCAGCACCCGCCGCCCGACCTGGCTTCTTTTTTAACAGGGGCAACCGATTTTTTCACTGGCATTGCAGGCACAGCTGCCTGGCGGCCATTTGCTGGAGAAGTTAGTGCTTTTAATGCGAGAGTATCGATTAACGGTGTTTCACTCATTTGAGGTAAACTGAGGGTTACCGAGTCGGAGCTGGCCGGATCGAGCTGGGCATAATTTCCTGTAAATAAAAGCACATTCTTAAATCCTGTCTGATGGAGCATAAGCCATGGACCGTTTGCCTGCTGTTCGGTTTCGCCATAAAGTATTGCCGTCTGACCCGCTTTTTCGAGATCACGGAAAACCGACTTATTTTTAGGATCGAATAATTCGCGCACCGGGATATTTACCGCATTTTTAATATGGCCAAGTTCGAAAGCTGCAGAATTCCGGACATCAATAAATAGGGTCTTACCATCACTGTCCTTAAGCAACAAAGCGGCCTGCTGGGGTGTAATAACCAGCGACTGGTCATTCAGCAGCTGAAGGCTTTCGGTCGGCGAAAGTACAAATTTCAGATCCGGTCTTCTGAAAGTGATCAAACCGGTAATTATAACCAGTACAATAGCAACCACAACGATTGTAAGCCGGTTAGTTTTCGATAGCTCGTTCATAAGATATTATTTTATGATTATTAACAACCTCCGCCCGATGATGCTCCTGCCGGCTTTTTGGTAACGGTAACGGCTTTTTTTGTACTTGTAGCTACTTCAGTTTTAGTTTCTGAATTTCCGAAAAAGTGCTGGCAGGCAGCCGAACGGAACTGGTAAAGATTTATTTCTTCAACCGAAGCCGTTTCCACCGGTTTCACGGCTTTTACAATAGTGCTGAACCAGGTATTTATTCCACCCTGCATCACGTAAATACGTTCCATACCCAGCCGTTTGCATAGAATCCATGCCTGGTCCGACGTAACATCGGAATTAGAATAAAAAACTTTATCCTTTGCTTTCTGGCCGATTATTTCCCTGGCCGGAGCCGACAAAAGCGAATCAACCGGGATATTTATCGCTCCTGGTACCTCAAACGTATTGAATTGTTCTTTTGACCGGACATCAATCAGCAACAAAGCAGGATCCTGTTTTACAAGCCTGTCGGTTATATCGTCGGTTGAGAGGAATCGCGAAGGATCGTCGATAGCCGCCAGCAGCATTTCAGGCCTGAGTTGTTTGTCAGTATCCCTTTGAGGCATAAAAAGCATCCCGATTCCGAGAGCAATGATAATGCCGGTTAGTAACAGATATTTCTTATTCATAGGTCCCGGTGTTAATACTCAACTTTCTTAACTTTCTTTTCAACAAATGTTGCTCCGTAGAACATGCCGATGGCTGCCAGGATAAGCAGGAACCCGAAAACGGTTTCACGCATGCCAAGCAAATCGTAAATTTTTACACCACCCAGGTTACGGCTGTTATAAATGCCTTCGAATAAAGGATATAATTCGGAGAAAATAAATACGCCTATAAACAGGCCGGCACTGAAAAACATGGCATCGATTTTCCCAATGGCAACACCTGTAAAACTTGTACCCGGGCAAAATCCGCCTAACGCAAATCCAAAACCCATGATAATGCCGCCAATAATAGCCGACATAACATAATACGGATTGATATACAGCATGGATGCATCCATCCATCCCATATAATCGAAATAAATTATACCGGTCATTGCTGTTATTGCCGCAGTAAAGAACACCCGCAAAACCACAAAATCGTAACCGAAAAAGGTACCCATAATTTTGCGCGACGAGGAAAACCCCGATGCTTCGAGTGAGAAACCAAAGCCAGCACCCAGCAACAATGCAATTACATTGTTCCAGGTTTCGGGTATAACGCCCATTGGAATAAGAGGTCCTACCATATGTTTTTAGTATTAGATGTAGTTATGTTAAAAGTTTGTTTTGATTTAAGAATACCGATTAACGATTTTAGATTTGCGATTTTTCTGTTCTTTCTGATACTTCTAAAATCGTTAATCCTTGTTCTTAAATCCATAGTTTCTTGAAAATCCAGGAAAACACATAAGCTGATCCGAAAATCGCCATCATGGTAATGATTCCCGAAGCCGAAAGTACAGCCATACCGCTTAATGCAGCCCCGCTGGTGCAACCGCGTGCGAACTGCGAACCGACACCGAACAGGATACCTCCTATTATAGCCGCCACCAGCCGTTTCCGGCTGGTAATCTTGGGTGAATGTTCGGTTTTGAACTTCAATCGCCCGTAAAGAGTTCCTGAAAGGAATCCCCCGACAAGCACACCTATAACTTCGAAAACAAGCCAGTTATTCATCGGGCTGCCTTCGTCGCCCAGGAATTTGCTGTAATATTTGTTATTATCGGCATGAACAGGTGCTACTGCATGAACGGCAGTAACCACAGTGCTTTTTACAGCGCCGCTGGCACCTAGCCCGCGTCCGGTTATATAATAGGTACTGAAAAGTACCAGGCCCAGCAATACACCACCCAGGTATGGATTGATGTAAAAGGTACCGTCTCTTTTAAGCTTTTCCATGATTAAAATATTTTGTTTTGAAAGTAATTTCTGTTTTTAATATTCGAAAGACAGAAGCCAGAATAATGAAGTCGGTGTCGGAAGTCAAATATGTTCCCTTGTCGCCTTGTCTCCATTTCGCCTTGTCGCCTTGTCCCCATTTAGCCTTGTCGCCTTATCACCGAACCCACCAATCCCTAACCCCTAAAACCTAACCCTCAACCCCTAGTACAAATACCGTGTTATCTGCCCAGCTTCCACCATGATGAACCTAAAAATAAGGCCTCCAAAAAGTATAAAAACAGCAGGAATTATGATTGGCATTTTGTAACCTATAAGCTCCAGTACCTCAAGTATAGCAGGGAAGATCAATCCCAGCAAAATCACAAACACAAAGAACGGAACGGTAAACTGCCCGCCAAGGAAAAGATTGGCTGCATTGATCTGCACCTCGGATCCTGCAAGGAAACCCATGATCATGTGGGTGATAAAAAACAGTTCGACTACGATAAAAAGGAGGTCGAGGCGGCTTATGATCCTCCGTTCCTCGTGGCTTTTACTCATAAGAATAATGCAGGCTGCCCCGGTCGACATACCCGACACCAGGAACAACGGCCCGAGAATGGTTGTATTCCACAATGGACGTGCATTAAAGGCCGAAAGAAGTATACCTGTATAAATCCCGAGTATAACGGCATAAATAGCCATAGGCCAGGCGATATACCAACGGTTTCTGATAACCCAGGCTTCGAATGTATACAGGAATTTGAATTTCCAGTCCCAGTTTGGGAATACTTCCCTGATATAACTTGCCGACCAGATTATCGAAATCGGGGTCATGATCATTAAAACCCAGGCGCCCCAGCCCATAGGCGATTCGAGGCGGATGGTTGTGTACAACTGCCAGAAATACATCTTATGCTTCAGATCGAGGA
Organism: uncultured Bacteroidales bacterium; assembly: GCA_903887815.1. Taxonomy (GTDB): domain Bacteria; phylum Bacteroidota; class Bacteroidia; order Bacteroidales; family UBA4417; genus UBA4417. The sequence continues at coordinate 20,445 of CAISRK010000473.1, forward strand.
AAAGCATAAACAAGCCTATTATAAGAGCAAACGGTACCAGGAAAGGCGCCCATTTCACCGTAGCAGGCATTTCTTTTTCTTTTCCAAGGATGGTATAAACCCCGGCGAGGAAGAGTATTCCTGCGGCCAGTCCTCCAAGGAAAAGGTAAATAGGTATCTGCCAGTGCCATATATGCAGGTAAGGGTCAATATTGGGAATATTGCGACCGCTTACAAATAATTCTTCTTTCATAGTTTTCTGTCTTTGCGCTAACGGTTATACTAAGTAGAAAATCTGTGGTTTTGTTCCGGCTTCGGGTGCAAGTGCCTTGAATTTCCTGTTTTTCAATACATTGACAATTTCCGAATTGGGATCTTCAAGGTCGCCGAAATACATGCAGCTGGTTGGGCAAACGCTGACACAGGCAGGTTTCTCGCCTTTGCGAACGCGATGGATACAGAAAGTACATTTATCAACATACCCGTCAGGATGCGAATATCTGGCTTCATACGGGCAGGATTCGATGCAGGCGCCGCATCCGATACATTTGTTGTGAGTTACAAGTACAATTCCCCCATCCTCAAAATGGCTTGCACCTGTCGGGCAGCAACGCACACAGGGTGAATTGTCGCAGTGGTTACACCGTTCCGACCGCAGTTCGATACTTACATTCGGATAGGTTCCATCAACGGTTTCGCTAACCCAGTCGCGGCAGAAACCTATAGGGACATTGTTTTCGGTCTGGCAGGCGACCACGCAGTCGCTGCACCCCACACATTTGCGGGTATCTATAGCCATTGCATATCTCATGACTCGGTCTCCTTTCGCGGATCGTCCTTAATAAAAGTTATAAAATTGCCCCGCATACCGGTGCCACCCATTATAGGGTCGATCATCACATTGGTAATCATCTCGGTATCATTTGCACCGCGGCCGTAAGCCAGGTGAAGCGGTTTATGGTGATGCCCGAATCCGTGAACGATATAAACCGAATCCCATCGGATCCGTTCGGTCAACCTTACTTTTACAGGGAATTTCGAAATTTCGCCATCCTGGTTCTTAAGCCAAACATACTGGTCCTTCTTAAATCCCCATATGCCGGCTACCTGCGGGTTAACCCAAACTGAATTTTCGGGCATCAGGGCAACCAGGTTGGGGTTGTTGGCGGTACGGCTAAAGGTATGCATAGGAGCCCGGCCGTATATGAGGCGGTAAAATCCTTCCTCCGGTTCAGGATGTTTTGTAAATAAAGGCATAGGGTCGAAACCGGCTGCGGCGAGTTCGTGCGAAAACAACTGAATCTTACCCGAGGCAGTCTTAAAAATATGAGGTGTTCCCGGTTCAATATAGGGTGAAGTTTTGCGTGCAATCTTTTTCACACCAATACGCTGCATTTCGGCAAGTGAGGATCCAACCTGTTTCAACTGCCAGTCAAGCACTTCTGTATACTCTTTATAATTGAAGAACGCAGCAAGGCCAAGTCGTTCACCAAGTTGTTTGGCTATCCACCAGGCTGGCTTGGTTTGGTTTTTAGGATCAACTGCCGGCATGCGAAGTCCCAAAGTTGGTTCGCGGTGCGCTGTAGTGCGGATGTCGTCGTATCGCTCAAGATATGTACATTCAGGAAGAACCACATCAGCATAGCCTGTAATCTCCATTGGCATTGTATCAACAACAATCAGAAGATCAAGCGATTGCAGGGCTTTCTTAAACTGCTCTTTTAATGGAACCGTAGATACCAGGTTTGTACCAGCTACAACCCAGCCTTTAATTTTTGCTTCCTGTCCTCCCGCGGGACTTGAAGCTTCAATTACCAGGTTGGTTGGAGCTTCGTTGGCCAATGGATAATTTCCGTTCAACAGGTCTTTCCAGGTCCAGGCGGGTTTAGGATATTCGGGATGCGGGAATTCAGGTATTTTTATTCCTTCTTTAAAGAATATTCCACCCCTGTTCCCCCATGAACCCAGGAGTGCGTTCAGAATAGCAATTGCCCTTGTACGCTGGACGTCATCACCATACCAGGCTGTATGGCGGCCCGGATGAATTATAGTTGAAGGTGCAGCGTTTGCCATTTCACGTGCAGTGCTGCGGATAAGATCAGGTTTTAAAGTGGTAATGCCATACGCCCATTCGGGGGTGAAGGAGACAACATGCGCTTTCAGTTCCTCGAGCCCTTCGGCATTGGCTGCAACATATTCTTTGTTGTACAAATCATCATAGATGAGTACATGTATCCAGGCAAGTAAAAGTGCTATATCTGTCGATGGTTTTATAGGCAGCCAGTATTTCGATTTTGAGGCGGCAGTCGAAAGACGGGGATCGACCGTAATGATAACGGCACCGTTGTCGATAGCCTGACTCATTTCCTGAACCTGCCCGTTATGCATGTTTTCACCTATATGGGAACCGATAAGGACAAGGCACCGGGTATCGCGTATGTCGGTAACTTCGGGACTGCTGACCGATTCCCCGAAAGTTGCTTCGAAGCCTACATCGCGGGCCCCGCGGCATTGTGCAAACGAAGGAGCAGCCATATTGCCCGTGCCGTAAGCTTTCATGAGATGTGTCAGGTAGTTGGCCGGGGATCCGTGCATGAACAGAGCCATGCTTTCGGGACCATACTTGGCTTTCATATCCGACATTTTTGTGGCTACAAAATCCAGGGCTTCGTCCCAGCTGGCTTCGCGGTAAGTTTGTTTTCCATCCTTAATCACCCGCAATAAGGGGGTTTTAAGCCGGTCGGGATCGTTATACATTCCAACACCACCGGTACCGCGCGGGCAGAGTTTGCCGTTGCACTGGGGATCGTCGTAATTCCCGGTGATTTTTTTAATATTCCCGTCTTCGGTAACATGAGCCCAACCGGCACATTTCCAGAAACACACCTCGCAATAGGTTGGGTAGCGGTGAAGCTTCTCCTTGCCTCCACCGGTCATCGCCAAAAGATCATCCAAAACAGTTGATCCAAAGGTATAACGTGAGATCCCTGCACCCAGTGCCAGTGTTCCGGCTCCCAAAGCTGAAATTTTAATAAAATCTCTCCTTGTCTTCATGTAGCATTTTAATTTGGCAATCAAATACTTACTGATGCACATCAGCCTTTTCTGATTGTTTATTGAATAACAAAAGTATGGTAATGCCTCATATGATTCAAAAAAAGCAATTCTTCCGAATTACAACTCATATCTTTGATTATCTGCACATTACAATATAATCTATATCCATACAAATTAGCCTGAAATATTTATCTTCTCATTATCAACACTATACGTATTTATTTAGAACATATATAAATTGCATGCCTTGTTGCTATAATCCTGATATACAGTATTTTAAACAATAATATAACTGCTCAAAATAAAAGTTGACACAGATCATAAAATAACATGATCCGGACCTGATTAACAGTAAAGAGGGAATGTTTCATGGATTCAAAATCTTCATAGTTTTGACAATTGATAGTACCGCCTTGGAACCTCAGAAATACATTAACAGGAAAACTTTTTTACGGCTGTCTGCAACTGCTTTGGCTGTTGCGTTTCTTGCATTATGGGACAGGCTTACCAACCGCCAGAAAGTACTGCTTGAAAGCCCGGTAATTACCAGGCTTAATACAGCTACACTCGGAACAGGCACCTATCTGTTCGAAAGGTTTATTGTTTATAAATCAGCCGATTCCCTGAAAATCTTCTCAAATAAGTGTACCCATGCCGGCTGCCGGATAAACCAGGAACTGGAAGGACAACTTATCTGCCCCTGCCACGGTTCCCGGTACGAAGCTGCTACCGGGAAAGTCGTTCAGGGCCCTGCAGGGCTTGATCTGCCTTCGATTCTATTTACATCCGATACAAAAACCGGCGAAATCATTATAAGATTCTGAATTTGAAAATTCCGGAAACCATAAAAAAGCTAATAGCGTTCGACACGTATGGGTGGATTGCCACTGCATCCATAATACTGTGTGCCGTATCCGGAGTTTTACTCGTGGTGCCTTATGATGTGGCAAATCCTTACCTTTCGGTTACCCGGCTTGTAACTGCAAATCCGGCTGCCTCACTGGCAAGGAATATACACTACTGGAGCGCACAGCTGTTTCTGATCCTGACACTTATACACATTTTCGACCATCTGAGGGGAAATACTGAAACCAACATCAAGAAGAAAAGTGTATGGTTAAGGCTGACACTTTCCATACTATTTTCTCTTTATGTTATGCTTTCGGGGTTTATACTGAAAGCCGACGGCGACAGCCAGCAGGCGCATCGCATACTTTCGTCGCTTATCAGCAGCCTGCCTTTGATAGGGACTTTGCTGAAGCAGACATTTATCGGCCCGGAAGGGAATTTCCAGGTTCTGTATATACAACACGCTTCCACAGCCACCATTATACTTTTTATAGTAATCATGGAGCACGCACGGAGCCTGAAAGTGAATACGTCAACCCTGCTGATTACGGCTGTTATAATTGTCGTCTTCAGCTTTCTTTTCCGCGCACCCGTTAACGGGTTAAATGATGCCGTTATGAAAGGGCCCTGGTATTTTGTCGGGTTACAGGAAACGCTCCACTGGGTTTCGAATCCGCTCATGGTTTCGGCTGGATTACTTATACTTCTTGCCTTGATATACCTTGTTCCATGGGTGAAACCAATTTATAGCAGGTTAATCAAACGGTTTTTTGTTGCAATGATCCTGCTTTACGTGATGCTAACCCTGGCAGGGTTTTTCTTCCGCGGGCCAATGTGGCAATGGCAATGGCCCTGGGAAAAGCAGTATAAGCCGCAGACCTTTTTGTACCCTGAGAAAATCAGCTTTTCAGCCGCTGATACAGCACAGCTTACTATAATACAGGGACATGCCGAGGGTTGTGTTTCGTGCCATAAAGGAATGAGTGGCTTTTCGGATGCACACCAACCTGAATATATCGGCTGTTATTCATGCCATGGCGGCGATCCGCTTACGCTTAACAAAACCAAAGCACATGCGAAAATGTTCGCATTTCCGGGCGACTTATCCAACGCTGCCGAAGCCTGCGGAAACCAGGGTTGCCATCCTTCAATAGTGAACCGTGTGGACAAATCGCTTATGGCCACGCTGGGTGGCATAATAAGTGTCGATAAATGGGTTTTCGGTGAAACCTCCGACCTGAACAGCCGCGAGCATGTCGATGATATAGGGAGTACAGCAGCAGGAACCCATTTGCGGAATCTTTGTGCCGGCTGCCACCTTGGGAACGAGAAAACTAAAACCGGCCCCGCTGCCTGGCTTGAGAGGGGTGGCGGATGCCTGGCCTGTCATCTCACTTATGATAAAAAAGCGTTAAGTACTTTGCAGCAAATGAAGAAACGACAGGCAGGCGATACTTCGCTTCCCATGTTCCACCCGGCACTGGACCTGAATATTACAAACGATAAATGCAAAAGCTGCCACAGCCGTTCAGGTCGCATATCGATGAACTATGAAGGATGGAACGAAACCGGGTTAAAACCTGAGGATGTTAAAGGAAAGCAGAACTACCAGGTTTTGCCCGATAAACGTGTATTTGCAAAAATGCCCGATGATATCCACCATCAGAAAGGAATGCTGTGTATCGACTGCCATGGCTCCTTAGAACTTATGGGCGATAGAAAACTTTATTCACACAAGGAAGATGCTGTAAAAATACAATGCAGCGACTGCCATACGAGAAAGGTTAACAACCAGATTTACCTGGTATCGGCCGATCGTGAAACCCAGCTTATTTCGTGGTCGCGGAAATACAAAGCCGAGGGAGTACAGGTATTAGCCACACAAAAGGGGCTTTTCCCTCTTGTTAATACTATAGTTGAAGAACAAGGTTCCCGTTTAAGCCTGATTACAAAATCCGGTTCAGGTATTATTGTAATGAAACCGCCTGCAAGAGCCTGTACCGAAGGCAAAGCCCACGAAAGGCTGAGCTGCGATGCATGCCATACATCATGGGCACCGCAATGCATTGGCTGCCACAACAGCTATGAAAGCCAGACTGCAGGATTCGATATGCTGCAAAACAAAATCCGAAAAGGCACCTGGATTGAATATGCCACCGAAGGCGTGGCTGATTTACCCGTACTGGGGATTAATGCAACGGATAAAACAAAGAAAAACGGCCAGGTTGGCACTTTTACCCCTGGAATGATTCTGACTATTGAAAAAGGATCTTTTACCAAAGGAGAAAAAACGGTCTTTCACCGTCTGTATGCCCCTTCGTCGGCACATACAACTCAACGGAAAGGAAGGAGTTGCAAATCGTGCCACAACGAACCGCTGGCAATAGGCTACGGAAGAGGAAAACTGGTGCTTTCAAAAGAAGGCCGCTGGACATTCGAACCTTTATTCGAAAACAACAGGTGCGATGGATTGCCCGAAGATGCCTGGACCGGTTTCCTGAAGGAACGGAACGATCAGGCGGCAACGCGCATAGGGATGAGGCCGTTTAACCTGTCCGAACAAAAGAAAATTCTTACCGCAGGAGCCTGCCTTACCTGCCATAAAGAAGATTCAAAGGTGATGAAAGAAGGCCTGCAGAATTTCGAGGCAGTTTCCGGGAATATGAGAGCGGTGTGCGTAAAACCAAGGTTTGATTAACTGGCGTATCTGCCTTTAGTCACACAATAAGTCTCCCCAAACCGGAAAAGAAAGGGGAGACAAATCAATGGAAGACAATATTAAAACCTGATATACAAACCTGCCATTAACCGCCTTAAATCAATAGCTAAGAGGAAGTAGTCCGTTATTCAGTTTTTTCGGGAATCAGAATATCAACTAAATGTATTTTTTCGATTTTTGGTTACCCTGGGCATCGTAATTAACTTGTACTGTCTTCCGTTCGCCGGTAAATGTTCCGACTTCCTCTTTGATGGTGGTAGAAGGTCGCGGACCTTTCCCTACATCAGAAGCCATTCCCGACATTACTGCAAGGATAATTGCGCCAACCACAACTATGAATGAGGTAGCAAGCGTTGTCCAGAAAATGCAAAATGCCGGTATCAGAAGAATCAGGCTGCGCACTATACCGGCTTTTGTCCCGAATTCAATAATGCTCCGGTATACAGCCCAGCCATAAAATCCAAGGAAAAATACCTGCAGCGACCAGTAAAACTTTACAACAAACACGGATTCGGACGGGTACATAAAAACAGGCAGATGCATGACGAAATCTTTAAACCTGAGGTCGTAAAATAAGATGGTGAGACCTGCCAGAGCACCGAAAACTGCCGAAGCAACAAGGAAAGCAACCCCCGCCTTATTAATTTTAGGCCTTTTACCCGACCATTTATAAAATATCCTGTCGATCATGCCTGAGAATATAAGGAAGAGAGCTGAGATCAGCAGTGTAACTCCCAAAACGATCCAAAACTCTTTATGCGTAAACCGGATCATTGAATCGAGTGCACGTTTTATGCGTCCGTTCCAGGGGCTTGTCCCTTCCTTATAGCAATATTTCGGAAGAGTAACCAGGTTTAAAACATAGGCCAGACTGCTGTCGGGCAGGCGGACAAGCGCTATCTTCTTGCCGGCAAGCGTTTGAATTTCAATCACTTTGAAGCTGTCGCCCGATTTAAGAGTATCCGTCTTCCAATCAAAGAACTCTTTAGTTGCAAGGTCAGTTTTATCAGGATATACGACAAACTGTTTGGCATCCACGATGAAAACATCACCTGCCGAAGCATTCAGCAACGAAATGCTATCAGAATACGCAGTATTTTTATCCGGTGTACTGTCAACCGGGGTTTTTGATTTACCGGCGTAGCTCACATAATGTAGCAATAGCAAAGAGGCAAATAGAGTGGTAAGCAGTTTTGTGCCTTTGAGTTCCATAAATTTTTTTAGGTTAGATACCGGTTTTTTCGGAAAATCAATTCATTAATTATGTGGCATTACCTTTTCAGCGAATAGTTGCTCTTTTTTGGCAATGCTAATTCCAGCCTTTCGCCTTTTTATAGTCATCATTGCTTTTAAACAGTATTTTCTTCATTTCGGCATTAGCCTTATTGATGGATATAACACCTGAAACCTTTTGTGTTTCACCGGCTTTCATTTCTTTGCTTACTGCCAGCACAAACCAGTGATCATAGGCATGGTCTTTTATTACCTGGTTATTTTCGTTCAGCATGAGTGCGGGGACCGATAACTGCACATTCTGCCCGCCCATGGTTTTCTCCGAATCAGCTTTCAGTTCAATGGTAGCTTCGAGGGTAGCCCTGTCCCAGTCGAGGGCTGTAATTTTTACATCTTTAACCACATACGCAGTATTCCCTGTTGAATCAACAAACGGTATTGTAATAGGCAAGCCCATTTTGGCGGCTTCGGCTTTAAATTCAGCCTTTGAATCTTCTTCCAGCTTTGTAAGTTTTGATTGTGCAGCCACAAGGTCGTCGACTGATTTCGCTTCAGTTTTAGCTTTGGCCGTAAATGAAGAATCTTCATCATGATACGCTTGTTTTATGGAAACCAGCTTGCCAAAATAGCCTTTGCTTTCCAGATCTTTTTTGGAAGTGCCGCTTCCGCATGAGGCTAAGAATACGATCATAGCCAGGCTAACAAGATTAAATAGGATTTTCATACTGTTATGATTTTTTGTTATACATAAATGTTTCGGCAAATCTATGCCTGTAAAGCAGGGTAATGCAAATAGTTCCGGTGCTGATTTATGAATCAGTACAAGGTGGAAAGCGACTAAGAAGGATGGTGATTGAAAATGAAAACTATTTATTGAATACCAGCTCTTTGCTGATCAATAAATTCACTCGGGGTAATTCCTTTTATTTTTTTAAAGGCAGCATTAAAGGCACTTTTGGAGTTAAATCCAACTGACTGGGCAATACCTTCAATGCTCAAATACTGTTGTTTCTGGTTAACAAGCTGGCTACAGGCTTCTTCGATCCTGAATTGATTTAAGAACAAATTGAAATTCTGCCCTGTAAGTTCATTTATCACTTTCGAAAGATAAGAGGTATTGGTTTCGAGCAGTTCGGCAAGGTCGTGCAGGCTCAGGTCGGAGCGGAGGAAATATTTTTCGTCCTGCATTTTCTGTTGAAGCCGCAGCCAGATATTTTGCTGCATTTCTTCGCTGATAATTAGCTTCGGCGATTTATCGGCAATACCATTGCGTCCCAAATGGCTCTTTGCTTCATTATCCGAAAGCGGGCTATAAGCCGGGGCAGCCCGTTTCCTGCCAAATACTTTTGTGGAAACACCAAGCAGAATCAGTATTCCAAGGATTGTGAGGATAAGAGTGAAATATCGAATGTAGCCGGGGCCCGATTTTTCCTTTTCTTTAACCGCCAGATCGATAAGCTGGTCGGAGTTAAGTTCGCTGAGAAGTTCCTGCTGCCGGAGCGGCACAACAGCATTTCGCACCGAATCGCCTGCTTCGACATATTTACGGAAATACGCCAGGGCCATACTTTCATCTCCTGTAAGATGGAAAAGATCAGCCATGGATTTTAGGTTGTCAAGAAAGAAAACATTATTACCGGTTTCGCGCGATAGTTTAAGGCTTGTATTAAAACTGGCCAGTGCATCGGTGAAATCTTTATCCAATACCTGGAACCGGGCTTTTGAGTTATAAAAAACGATGGCCGAAAGCGGATCGCCTGCGCGGTGCATGTATTTTTCCGCTTCTGTAAGCGACACCAGGATAGGTTCGTACTTTTTCATGGTCATGTAAACATCGGCTATGTTGCATGCCGCGAAACAAGCGCCCTGCCAATCCAGGGTCATGGTATCCGACTGTATCGTTCTGGTGAACCACGATAAGGCTTCATTGTATTTTTTCTGCTCTATACTGTACATCCCCAGCATATTCTGGGCATAGCCCAATCCTTTTTTGTCCTTCAATTTAGTAAATATAGCAACGGATTTTTCGAGTGTAAGAAGGGTAAGGTCCTTGGGCGAACTCCCTTTATATACGCCGGATATATTGCAATAAAGGTATCCGAGAAACATGCTGTCGCTGTATTTCTCGCAGAGCCGGGTAGCCTTAACGAGTACTTTCTGCGCAAGATCATTCATTCCTGCATCGTTGTAAAGCAAACCCACTGAAATTAAAGACCGTCCGCTGGTAGCTTTATCATTGCAGAGGAGAAATTCTTTCTCAGCCAACCTAAGGTATTCGACAAACTCTTTGAGTTCTCCTTTTTTTTGTGAAATCCTGGCAAGAAGCACATAGGTTTTAGCAAGTACAAGCCCATCGTTGCACGACTGCGATGATTTTACCGCAACCAGGCAAATTGCATTTGCCCTAGCAAAGTCGTTAACGGCAAAAAAATATTTAGCCTGTGCCAGGTAAAAATCGGGATCGAATTGTTGTTGCCCGGTTTGAGCATAGGCTTTTTCGGCATAAGCGAGGACTTTTGCTATCGAATCGTTCGGTAAACCATTTTGCAGCAAAAGAGTTGCCTTATTTGTATAAGCCCTTGCAATCCAGAGGTGGTCATTTATTTTAGTTGCCTCTTCCAGGGCTGTATGATTCAGCGACATGGCTTTGGCAACCGAATCGGTATACAGCAATGAAAGTTTCAACAATAAATCCACTTTCGTGCTTCCCGAAGCCGTTGCGAGTTGCTGCTGAAGCGATGATTTCTGATTCCGGAAATTAATCCCGGCCGCACAGTCAGCCGAAAATGAAACGAAAAATGCTAAAAAAAACAATATGAAATATTTCAACATAAATTCCGCGAAGCTGGTTAGTTTATACGGGTGGTTTTGGATTTACAGGTTTAAATATATTTCTCCTTCCTAATAATCAGCAAATCAATACGTTCAGTATATTCAACAAATTACAGATCATGCCTGGTTCATCATAACCTCGGCATTACACAGATCCTGCTTCGAATTTACATTATAAAATAACCTGTCGGTATAAAAATCTAAAATTTTATCAATAACCAGTTTGTTGATACTGATTTCCCCGAAAAGATCCGGCAATTTGTAATTTCCCGTTTGTATAAACGTACTCATTTTAGCGAGGACTGATGCCGCGTAATACCCGCAGAGCGGCTCATAATGCCGGTTGCCTTCCCAGGGAACCGCAACCTGGTAACCCGCTGCATTTTCAAGGATAAACTTTATTAAACCATTCGAAACAAAGGGCAAATCGCACGAAAGTACAAGGTTCATTTCGGTATCACTTTTGCGCAAAGCGGAATAAATACCACCCATCGGACCAATACCGGGAAACTCATCGGGTACCACCCTGAATCCAAAGGATTGGTAGGATTCGGATGACGAACTGATTATAATGTTTGAACAAATCCCTGACAGCAATTCAATAGCATAATTTATAAGCGGCTTACCACAAAGCAGCTGCAAGCCTTTCTCGGTTCCCATACGGGTGCTTTTTCCGCCTGCCAGAATAATTCCGGTTACTTCCATCAGCTTATTATAGGTGTTTAATATATTTCCTGGTCAGAATACTAAAGTTTGCGGTCAGCTGTTGGCAGTTGGCAAGAAAATTTAAATAGCACTACCAGGAAAAGGTATACCGCCCACTGTCCATTGCCAATTAATTATCCACAAATTACTCAATGTTTAAAGAACAGGCAACTATCGCCGTAACTCAGGAAACGGAAATCATTGTCCAGGGCATACTGGTATGCATCTTTCCATTGTTCGCCGACGAATGCTGCTACCAGGAGCAGCAAAGTGCTTTTGGGCTGGTGAAAGTTGGTGATTATTGCATCGGGTAAACGATAGGTATAACCGGGTGCTATCATAAGCGAAGTGGAACCATGTAACTCAGCCAGGCCGGCACTTTCGAGTGTATCAACCACGCATTGAAGTGCTTCCTCAGCTGAAACTTCCTTTTCGGACAAACCGCAATACGGATCCCATTGCTCAATATGCATTACAGGCAATACGGGTTTTTGCTGCAGCCATTTAACGCCCTGCCAGTAAACACTTTCGAGGGTGCGGACGGTAGTAGTACCTACAAGTGTGATATGCCTGTTTTTATCCTTCAAAATCTCTTTGAGCAAGCTAACAGGAACAATCACCTGCTCGGAATGCATATGGTGTTCACCAATTGTGTCGGAGCTTACCGGCTTAAATGTTCCTGCACCCACATGCAGGGTAACCGATCCTGTTTCGATATTTTTATTTGCCAGCGTAACCAGAACTTCGGGTGTAAAATGCAAACCGGCAGTTGGTGCAGCCACGGAGCCATCGTTACGGGCAAAAACCGTCTGGTAGCGTCTATTGTCGGCTTCGGAAGCTTCGCGGGAAATATAAGGCGGCAGTGGGATTTTACCGAAAAATTCAAGTACCTGGGCAAAATTCAGGTCAGCAGGAGTCCATCCGAAACGGATTAAGAAAGTTCCATCGGCCTTCGAAATCATCTCAGCCGAAAGGCTGACCGCAACGCCTCCGGTTTCACCTTCCATAACAAGGAGGCCTGATTTCCAGCGGCGGGCATTGCCGACCAGGCATTTCCAGGTGCAGCCGCGCTGCTGCTGGAAAGCCAGTTGAATATCGTTTGTAGGTTCAACGGGCTCGAGGCAGAATATTTCGATCTGCGAACCGCTGACTTTTCTGAAAAGCAGCCGTGCATGCACCACGCGTGTTTCGTTGGAAATCAGCAGGCTGCCAGCAGGAAGATAGGTCGCAATATTTGCAAAAACATCCCTCCTTGTTTCATTTGCTTTGAGTACCAGTAATTTCGACTTATCACGCACTTCGAGCGGGAACTGGGCTATCTGGCCAGCTGGCAAAGGATAGTCATATTTTTCGATACGGATGGTACGGATTGAATCGGGCATGAGCAAAGCAAAAGTGAGGTGGTAAAATTACTTATTTTCGGCCATCCACCCATTACAGATACCAGAGCTGGATTTTGGAATGCATCCAGGCGGAAATCACTGTATAATTTATGGTAAAATAATAGTGGATTTTACTTTTAATCCTGCAAATTTTTCAACTTCTCCGAACACTGATTCCGGTGAAGCATCCCTGGCTTCGATTATCAACGGATTTTGAAACATCCAGTTATCAAGAACAAGATCAAGAAAATTTTTCCGCACAGTAATAATCAAAGGCATCGAACAATTAATAATCAGTTCGTTAAGGCTGGCAGCCCAACCCTGGCCCTGCAATTCCCATGCCCCTATTTCATCAATAAGCACAATTTCAGCGTTCTTAACCGAATCAACTGATAAGGAACGGATCCCCATCTCAATACCGGAAGGGAGGAAAAAATACCTGCCCACCCTTGGCATTCCAGGAACTTCTTCGATTTGCGAAAGTCGGACCGGCTGACCGGCAGGCAAAGCGGCAATGGCGTACCCGACTTTTTCATTTCCCTCGTATATGGCTGAAGCAATAATTCCTGATGTCCTGATTCCTTTTTCCAGGAACTGATCAGCCAGGTGCGAAATCAAAGTGGTTTTTCCGCTGCCAATTTCGCCTGTAATAATAATGACATTGCTTTTTTTCTTCATGGTAAGGGCCACTTTCTCGAGCCAGAATTCCGCCTGCGAAACAATCTGCCGGGTTACACCCACAGGTTTTCGGAAAATATTCTTCAAAGGAGGCAGGTTTGCAATTACAAAAGGAAGGGTTTCAAAAGCAATTTCAAGCGCCAAAGGCAACTGCCGGAACGAAGTTCGGATAAAGAAATTCCGTATGATGGGATTACTCAATTCCTTGCCAATAACCGAAAAACCGACAATCATGAGGGCTGCGCGAAAGTTCATTTCCAAACCTATAAGCAATCCATCGGCAACCGACATGTGCGCCGATTGCAGGCTTGCAAAAAGAAAACTCGAAATCATAGTAATAAAAACGAAAAAGATCCAGAATTTCGGTTTCCGCAAAGGATTAAGTGCGGTCCGGTAGCGGAATACCCAAACAGTGATTACAATCAGACCGGAAACAAGCCACCAATAGGTGCCAGCAAGATTCATCAACAACAGAACTGCAACCAGGGCAAAGAAATCAAATGTGAGCCAGGAAAGCGAATAGTTTATTGATGGAGTTTGTCTTTTCGATTTTATTTCAGCCATACGGTTTTTATCCGAACTCAGCATAATGCGGCCTTGCAATAAAGCTGTCCGGCCAATATAAATACCTAGTGTAGCAGCCAGTAACCCGAAAGCAAGGTAAAAAACCCAGAGCAATATAACCGGCATCCACACCGTGCCGAAGTGCATCTGGAGTTGCTTTTCAGCAAATTTCACCAGCGATGCATAAAGATCAACAATATTGAAACCATAAAAAATAATGTAGTTGGCAATTTTCTGGAAGAAGTTCCACGACATGGCAAGCAAACTTCCGGCCACAAAACCCAATATGTTTTTACCCATGATCCGCACCGAAAATTCTAGCAAAAGGGCTTCAAACAGTATGGCAATCATGGGTCCGAAAATAACCGCGCTGGGCGATACCGATTTCATAAGTGCGCATATCAGCCCTGAGCGCCATATTAAACCCTTTTCCTTCCATTGGTAACTGACTGAAATAAGAAGAATTACCCCTATCGAAGTCAGGAAGATGCTGCTGAAAGGCACATGGAGGTTATGAAGGAAGCTGCCAAGTACAATTTCGGACGATGCCCAGAGGCATCCCAAAACGGCCGCTTTCAGCCATGTAATGCTAAGCTGCCTTTCAGGGTTCATTTACGATACATATTTTGGTAGCACAATAATTGAAGAGATGGAATCCTGCCGCCCCCTCGGCCACAAGCTCAAACATTTTACCGGCATCGGTAATGCGGGTTGAACCAATAATATTCACGCCTTTTGCAAAAAGCACATCAGGAAGCAGGCCGCTTGTGGGGCCGACCAGTATCACTTTTGTGTCCACGGGAATAATTTCAAGCAGGCGGTCAAGGGTATCGTTAGCCAGCGAGGCACCCGTAATGATCACAATATCGGATTGTGCGATTACAGCTTCAGATTTTTCAAGCGGCACATAGTATTGGCGATAGTGATCGGGTACAGCATTTTCGTTCAGTTCAACTATTTTCAGGACCGAATTGCTCTGCGATATTTTTTTTATGTACGATAAAAAAGCGCCAACCACGCATATCTGCTGCTTCTGCGCAAGATCAATTAATCCGACAGGATCGGCATTTTCAATAATCGTATAACCTTGTCCATTAACCAGTCCGGCCGAAAGGGCATTCATAGCCGCAAGCTGCACTGTCCTGACCAGGCAGGGCGGATCAGCCAGGTCAAATAAATCAGCGACCTTT
The DNA here is from genome assembly GCA_903887815.1 of uncultured Bacteroidales bacterium. Lineage (GTDB taxonomy): Bacteria > Bacteroidota > Bacteroidia > Bacteroidales > UBA4417 > UBA4417. The sequence continues at coordinate 35,633 of CAISRK010000473.1, forward strand.
TGTCCGGTAAAGTTTCCGGGTGTAAAACTGCCAAATCCCCTGTTGCGGTTATGGGTGCACGAATCAAGCCTGTCGGTTTCGTTTGAAGCAAGGCCGCAGTAACCGTTCGATAATTTTATAGCTGTAAGATAAATACCGGCAACAAGTTTTTCGATGGTGATATCATTAAACTCCCCGCTGTAACCCGATTTTATGATTTCTAAAGTTTCGTCAAGTATCATGTAAGTACTTTATTCAATGCGAATACCCGTCGACCGATTGTATGTATTTTACTTTGGACGGTTTAATAAGCTTATATCGGTTTTTGCCGTAAAATTATGACTTTGGAACGAACTTCTGTAAACAAAATGTTAGTTGAACAGGCATAAATGAGTGCGCCAAGCATTAAAAAAAGCTGCCCGACCGGGCAGCTTTCAATTCAAACCTCAATCAAACATCACTTCACCACCGGGTTTTCGGGCACCGAAGCCCATTCAGCATAAGCACCTGCATAAAGCTTCACATTCGGAAAACCGGCAATCTCTTTCAGTGCAACATATACAACCGCAGCTTTAATACCTGTCTGGCAGTAAACAACAATATTCTTTTCGGGGGTTGCTCCTGCTTTAGCCGCAATTGCTATAATTTCATCCTTTGTTTTATATGCACCAGTTGCCGTAAGCATATCTTTATAGTAAAGGTAAACAGCTCCAGGCAAATGGCCCTGGCTTTTTTTCTCCTTGTCCATTCCATTGTATTCATCGGGTTCGCGCACATCAAGCAAAAGTGCTTTCGGGTTGCTGCCCAGGGTCTTAACCGAAGCCATATCGATGTTCAGGGCAGGGTTGAGGGAAAGAACAAACGAAACAGCTTTGAGTGCAACAGGAGCCGAGGTCATAGGGATTCTAGCAGCCTCCATTTGTGCCGGATCCTTATGAAGCAGCCAAACATCATTGGCCCCCAAGTATTTAAGCACCCACCAAACACGGCTGTTATACTTCTGGGATCCATCGTCGTATAACACAATTTTAGCCGTGTTGCTTACACCTTTTTTGCCAAAAATGGCAGCCAGTTCTTCAGGCGATAAAAACTGGCCTTCGATAGCTCCAGTTTTGTACAGGCTTTTATGCGCGATATTTACTGCTCCCTGTATATGCTGTTTTGCATAAACATCAGCAGCCTGCACATCGATTATAACCATGGCCTTGTTGCTCTTAAGTTCGGCTGCGAAATCCTTTGCCGAAACCGAAACCTGTGCTTTCGCTGACAACAAAGCCACACACGCCAACAGTATAAGTATAGTATTTTTCATGATGCTTTTAATTTACGACTAATTAATTTTTACCTGTAACTGAATGTAGAACAGATCATTGGAGGTTTCGTTGTAGTTGACAATATCAGTCGATGAGCTCGATTCAATATTGTAGAGGTAGTTGATCTGCACGCGGGCCCAGTCGTTCGGGTAATAATTAAGCCCGAAAGTCATTGTGCTAACCCTGTAAGCGGTATGATCGAAATCTTCCTTATCCATATCGGGATCGTATGTTTCGTACTTTACAAGAGGCATAAGTTTCCATGGCGTGTTGTACATAAGCTGGGCGTAATATCCATTGCTTTTGAAGTTACCAGCAACAAGTTCGGGGGTGGCACCACAACCTCCTCCGATAAGTTTCGATCCTTTATCCTGCCCGAACACATATTCAGCCTGGAAGATGAAATTGTATTTTTTCAATGTAAGGTCAGCTCCCCAGCGCATGCGTTCGTCCATATCTTTAACAGTAGGGTCGGGATTTACGGCTTTACCGAACTGGTAGCTGCCACCAATGCTGATGGATTCGAATGGAGCTATGACTATACGGCCTATTATATCTTTAGCCCTGTCGATGTCCAGTGTATTTTTACCGGTACCGTTTGTGACTGACAGCGAATACGAAAGTAAATTTTCTTTCTCCAGTCCAAATATTTTAGCTGTTCCGCTTGTACCGCTAACCATGATACCCAGGTCGCGGTCGGGCGAAGTAAGTTCATTTACCACTTTTGAGCGGTTAACGGTGTACAAATCCTGGCATCCCGTGGCTCCCAGTTCAAGTCCGAATGGTTTTTTAAACTGCCCCATCGAAATTTTAAACCAAGGTTTAAAGCGGTTATAAGTTATGAAAGCATCGAGCAGGTACGGCCCATTCTGGAATGTACTCAGTTCGGCGAGTACATAGTACGAAAAGTCGTAAGGGATGTTCCCAGCCACACCAATCCTGGCCCTGCGGAAGCCGAAGCTCATTTGATTTTTTGATGTCCCGTCGACATTATCGCCCAGGATTGAATATTTGAATTCCGGCTGTATGTACCCGATTATTGTCGGGCCCCCTGTGGAAGACGTCGGCTCCATGCATCCCTGGGCGAAACTGTATGCCAATGGCAGAACAAATAAACTGACTATAATAAGAACTTTTTTCATGGTATTAATTTTAAAAAAGGGAAGACAATGTCCCCCCCTTTGATTCAATATCCGATCTGCCTTTTAATTTGCAACAACGGCCCAGTTTTTGGGTCCAGGGTAAACTGTTTTTTTAGCAGTTTTCAGGGGATCGTATACCAGGTGGTTTGCTCCAAAACCTATACTCTTGGCATTGTATCCCAGCACATTCAGCCAGAATATTGCTATACTCGAAGTCTGGCCGGTATAACAATATACCTGTGCAGGTTTCGACGGATCGATTGTCTTTACAAGGTCGCCTGCAAGCGAAATCACGGGAACATCAAATGCGCCGTTGAAATGGCCGAGAGCGGCATAATCAGCTGCTGACCAATAATTAATAATCTGGTAATTAGCCGGGGAAGTGAGCACATCAGCTCCAGCTGTTGTTGAAAAACCAGCTGTTAGAACCGCCTGTACACGTTCAGCTAGGATGGCTGCTCCATCTGTTGAAGTTGATGTCCAGACAGGTTCGGTGAATGTACCATTGGCCGGAGCAGCCGTAGTTACCCAGTTTGAATTAGCCACTGCAATATTGCCGTTGGCTGCAGTTTCAAATCCCGAATTACTAACCCATGGTCCTTTGTAGGATGCATTCCAGCCAGCCATACCCCATTTTAATACAACAGCATTCTTCCAGCCCAGAAGACGCATTGCCATTACAGCCTGTCCGGCAGTTTGGCCAGTGTAACAAACGACAAGGATTTTTGCATCTTTTGCCAATGCAGCGGTAGTAACGGTTGTAATAATGTCTTTCAATGCCACATTGGTTGCATTTTTAATATGACCTGTACCATAATCAGTTGCCGAACGAATATCGTAAATGGTATAACCTGGGATAGTACCAGTAATCGAGTCAACAATTCCACCCATATTTGTTGATTTGGGATCTACAATCCAGCTTGTAGCAAGCGCAGGCAAATCGAGATTATTGGTCACCATGTATGTTTTCAGGGTGAGGTAAGCATTTACTACTTCCGGTTGATCTTTTTTACATGATGCCAGGAAGAGCATTGGAACCAGTGCCAAAAACAATGCAATTTTGATTAGATTTTTCATACAGTTTGATTTTAAGATTTTACGTGAACTTGTTATGAATTGATTGATTGAATTTTATATTGTTATTCGATTCACAAAGCTATTCTCAAACAGAGTCATTTATAAAAGTTGCTATACGGTTTACAATTGCAAAAAAACTGCGCTTCGTCAATAAAAACATGATGCAAATCATAATATAATACATTTACTTTGTACTTTTAACCACAATATAATACTCTACCAATGTCGTTAGCAGGCCCTGAAACGTGTGTTTCGTTTATATATGAAATTTCCTGTTTCGAATTGCTTACTCCTGAAGAAAAGGAATTAGTGGATTCGCGATCAGTTCTGGTAAATTATAAGAAAGGCGAGAACATTTGCAAACAAGGTTCGTTTGCATCGCACATTATGTACCTCGAAAAGGGATTGGTAAAGATTTTTCTGGAAGGCAACCCGAAGGACCTTATTTTATCGGTCACTCCGCATAAAAACCTTATGGGGCTCCAGGCTCTTTATGAGGGCAACAATACTTTTCTATACAGCATAAGTACCTATACCGAATCCGTTGTGCGGTTAATTGATATCCAGATATTCAAACAATTGCTCAAACAGAACCCTTTGTTTGCCTTCCGGATCATTAATATACTGAATGAAAGCACTTCGCAGTCGTACGGCCGTTTCTTCAGCCTCACGCATAAGCAGTTGCATGGCCGCCTGGCCGACATTTTGCTGTGTCTTTCGAGGAAAATATTTAAAGCCGAAACTTTCGACCTTCCTATTTCACGCAGCGACCTGAGCGACCTTACCAGCATGTCGACCGAAAGCGTAATCCGGATTATGAAGGATTTTAAAGATGATGGAATTATTGATATTAATAATAAAACCATAACCCTGGTTGATGTACCAAGGCTCGACAGGATCAGTGCTAAAGGTTAGGGAAGATGTCGGATTTGCGATGTCGGATGTCGGATTTTATACAGAAATAAAATCAAAAATCGCAAATCTTTAATCTTTGGGACCAAGAGTCCCGGCAATATCACTCAACCCGATCTGGTTATCGTATAAATCAAGAACATCAGAGGGATCGAGCAGGATCACACGATCGATTTTATTATCGGCCTGCCGGTACCATATTTCGGCATAAAAGCCCGACAAGGTGTACAGGTGAATATTATAGAACAGATATATCCGGCTTAAGACATGGCGGCCTTTGCCGAAAAGCAATTCGACCTGGCGGAAAATGGTTAGTTTACGAAATTCGTCGCTTTTCACCTGGCATTCCCCTTTAACATTTTGCGATTACCAAAATTACAGAATTTTAACCCTGGAAACAAGTAATAGTTCAAAAAGCAGCTGCATATCAATAAAACAGCAAATGGTCAGGAAATCACAAACCTGACAACATTTTTGTTAATTTTACCCCGAAACTAATCCCAAGAAACCTGTTTTGAAAAAACATATCCCGAATTTTATCACCACACTGAACCTTTTCAGCGGATGTACTGGTATTATTATCGCCCTGACTTACCGCATCGATTATGCAGCATATTTCATAGCAATATCAGCTTTTTTCGATTTCCTTGATGGTATGGCAGCACGCCTGCTGCATGTAAAAAGTGAAATCGGCAAAGAACTTGATTCTCTGGCCGATGTAGTTTCGTTCGGAGTGCTGCCAGGAATAATAATCTACCGGCTGATGGCTCAAAGTCAGAATATACCCATATCACTTGCCTATATCAGTATTTTTTCGCTCATAGCCCTGGTTATCCCGGTTTTATCAGCCGTACGATTGGCCAAATTTAACCTCGACACACGCCAGACTACTTCGTTTATAGGGTTGCCTGTACCGGCGAATGCGCTGTTCCTTGGATCACTCCCGTTGATTCAACAGCAGTCGTTTAATACAGAGTGGCTTGCATGGCTGTCCTTTTTCACTGACAATTATTATGTACTTGCTATTATTGCTATCGGAATGAGTTTACTGCTTGTTTCGGAAATACCTCTGATTTCGCTTAAATTCCAAAACCTGAAATTTGCTGATAATAAGCCACAGTTTATCCTGGTAGCATTTGCTGTAATTTCATTTGTACTTTTAGCCTACACAGCCATCCCGGTTATTATTCTGGCTTATATTATAGTTTCATTGATTTATAAACCTGCAGCTTCGCAGGGATAAAAAGTATTTGATACAGGAATCTTTCGCATGATTTCTATGCCTATTTACCGATAAGTACCCCGATTGCTTTAAGATTCAAATTCTGATCGTATTCCTTTATCACATCGGCAAGAACAGGCGAAGATGCATTGTGCCCCTCAATATGCACTGCAATAAGCTGAGCGGTTGTAAGACGTAATTTTTTATCAAAATAGTTCCTGTTTTCGCGCGAAATACATCCCAGGTTCTTTTTCGGATCCTCCGTATCGTAAAATCCCGGGAAATGCAGATTTTCGTCAACCAAACCGGAACCATGCCCCATTTCGATAATAGCAGGTTTCTCCTCATCGGCTGCCGGCAGGCTTTTAAGCAGGCGTTCGAATTCGGCGATTACGGTTGTATTATGCTGTGTTTCGCGAGAGAGATAGGTATTCTGCCATTGCGGATCTTTAATTTCTGCAGCTGTTTTTTCAACCTGCACCTGGATTTTTTTAAAGCTCTGAATGGCCAGGCTAAGAAATTCTTTCCGGGTCATAGGAATATAGGGCTGTTTTCCCGGCAGGGTAAAAACATATACCTTGTCGAATACACCACCACTTGTATTATAATAAAGCCCATCGGGTTCAAGCTGGTAATAAAAGGCACCATCCCTCACTCCCATCGGCACTTTCCTTGCCACATATACCGAATCATTAAAGGTCACACTACCTGCACCAAGCAGATTCTCGCTGTTTACACTTATGCTTACGGCAGTGCCGGTTTCATCATCAACATATTCCTTTTTAACCTCATCGCAGCCGAATTCAAAAAACATTGCCGTACTGAAAAATACGCCGTTTCGGTATTCCGGATAAGTATCCTGGTCATAGTACGAATCGTTCCAGCGGGCTTCGCATCCAATGGGCTGCGGATAGGCATCCACTATAATTTTCCTGAGAGCCAGAGCCTCAGCTTTTTGCTTCAGCAAATACTTGTCCTTTGTTGGCGAAAGATGGGTTTCATCAAATTTCCAGCTTGTCTTCTTCTGAGCAAGGACAGCAACATCGCAATCCTGCCCGAAAGAAAAGGTTGACTGAACAAGGACGAAAATAATTGAGGTGAAATAGAGTAATTTCATTTTACCTGGTTTACTTGACTGAAAAGGCAATTCTGGATTTTAGAAACTAATTTTATTCATACCACTCAGCGTGCCGGCTCCTTCAATCGAGCCATGACCGCTGATAAGACTAACTTTCGCTTCCATACCAACTTTAGCAGTAACAGAAATATCGCCGGTTTGAATTTCACCAGGTGAATTTGTTTCCGGAACAATAACGCCACCTACTGACGCTTCAACACCGACTTTGGCAGTAATATCCTTCAGACCGGTGCGGTCAAATTCAGCTTTCACTCCGCCGCTAACCGAAACTTCAGCCTTGAGTGGCCCAAGTTCCCTTGAGCCTAACGTTTTACTGGCCCCAATTTCGACGGAGCAACCCATAAACTGGTCGGCAAATCCTTCTTTGTTCATGTTTAGCTTTAATCCAAGTTTTATAACATCCAGGTCGAGTTCGGCTGAAAGCCTGCTGCAATCCATATTGATTTTCCCCACCAGGGTTGACAACTCAGAATGGTATTGGCAATGGATATCATCAAAATCAGGCAAAGGTTTGCCATTTCCCTTTTTTACTTCTTTTTCAGGACCGCATAAGGGGCCATCGACAAAAATATGAAATGAACTCGATATGGTGCTCAGCCATTGGATCTGGGTAGTAAGCTTTTCAACTTCCCAATCTTCGGGCCATAATACGTATTGCCTGTAATAGGTTTCCTGGTTAAATTTCACGCGTGTAGCAGCTAAGAATTCATTTTGTATCTGTTCCAGTTCAGTATTATAAGCTTTTATATAGTCATTCTTCAAAGCCATGAACCGTGGACAAAAGTCGGCATTGGCTCTGCCCTCACCATCCTGTTTTGATTCTTCCTTGTTAAGTTTGTTGATAGCATCATTATAATTCTTAGTTAATATCGCTTTACTGTCCTTGTAGGTGGTGAGTTTCTGAAGTGCATTATTTATCCGCCTGGTATAGTATCCATCGGCATCGGTTGCCAGAGCTGCAAGTTTAAGTGTAGCCGCCTGCGCAAAAACAGGTTGCGTCTGCATTTTAGCTCCGGTTTTACCGGCATTCATAATTTCCGCGTCTCTCTTTTTCCTGGCTGCAGTGGCAACCTGTTCGGCCTGGCCGCGAAGGACTACTAACTGAGCTGTTTTAGCTTCGCATGCATCTTTAAAACCACTCCATTCTTCTTTGAGAAAGATTGATTCTTCTACCGATTCCGGGATAGCCGGTGCTACAAATTTCTCGAGTCCCAATGGATCCGATCCGGGTTTAAAAGGCAGCCTGATATCCTTTTCATTAGATTCGTAACCTAATTTTGAGAGCTGATCATTCTTCTCACCTGTATACGCCTGCTGAATCGATTTTTTCATACAGGCAACGGCAGCAGCAGTGTTTCCTTTATTCTGATCAATTGCGCTTTTGGTTGCATTGGCCTGTGAATGAGCCGGGTAAAGACGTAGAGTACTATCGAGGTATGCGTCGGCTTTTGGCATATCACCCAGTCCAAACCAGGCCTGGCCAAGGTTATTCAGGATGGTACTGTTTTTCGGGTACTGCTTGTTAAGTTTATTGAGCAATGGAAGCGCAAGTTGTTCGGCACCACACATCGACAGGATAGAAGCATAATTATTCAGGTTGTCGGTATTGGCAGGATCATCAATACAAGCCTTACCCATCACATAAAGAGCAAATTCAATCTTGCCCATCATCCAAAGACCGACAGCAAAATTACCGGTTGCCTGGGCTGAATGGTATTTGGTTTTAGCAAACTGGTAAAGGTCCTCACCTTTCGATTCCGCCAGCGGGACCAATTGGGTTAAAACTTTATTGTGCGTTGCAAGCAGGTACGCCGACAAAGTACCGTTGGTTAAAGGAGTCTTCGAAATAGATGCTATCCTGGTTTCGTCCAGGGGAGGGACAACCCGGTTTGCCAGTTCCATCATCTGCTGCATTTGCTGTGCATTTCCTTTCGACATTTCCTGACCTGTCGGAAGTTTTATACCCATCTGCTCCATCATCTTTTTTTGTTCAGGGCTCATTCCCTCCGATATTTTTTGCATCTGTATGGCTGCATCATCTATCTCTTTCTGAGTCGGGGGGACGGGCTGTTTAGGTTTGGTCTGCGCTTGTATTACAATGACAAAAAGAGTCAGACTTAAGAGTAGCAGGATGATCTTTTTCATGAAAACAGAGTGATTAGTTTGTGAAAATTGGATTTTTATTTAGAATTAACTATTTGAATTACAGACAATTTCAGGTATTCTGAGGCACTGCCTGTCCAGCATTTCAGGGCTTTAACTTCATATCGCGGCTGCCGATATAAAATATTTTACACTCTGAAGGTGATTCATTTAAGAATGGAGTGAAAGACCGCTGTATGATCCTTCCATCGCTATACTTCAAAAGGATTGTGAAGTTTTTAATTTCATACGTTCCGCTTCCGGGGCCAAGTTGGGGATCGTTGCTGTACTCACCAATGTAGTTGTTATCAGTAAATTGACCATTTGGTGTAAAACTGATTTCAGGATTCGGCTTGTTAAGCGAAATGTAATAGGCTATCGAAGTGGGATCGGTCGAAATATAGGTTCCGTTCAGTGTTAACCCATCAACAGGCTGGCATTTTACATATTCATATTTATCGAGGTACTTCAATTTTGCAGGAGGATAAAATGCATACATACGGTTGGCAGAGGAATAATGATCCATTTTCGCTGTAACAATATTTTTATCCATGGTATAATAACCGGCATAATCGTATTTTGGATCGTTCCGGTTAAAACTGATCAGCCCGTCGTGCGGCATTCCGTCGTAATACTTCCCGTCGCTCCAGAATACTCTCCATTTTATAGCCTGCGCAGTTGCCTTATACGTTGACCCGTAATTATTCCGGTTGTTCACATAATCGTAGGAGGTAACGCCAAACACATACTTGCCGTTCTCGAAACCTACCCAAACACCGGCAATACCCTGGTCTGACTTTAAAGGAGGGTTCACTTTGTCAATAACAGTGAGGGTTCCGGAGGCTGATGCTACTGCCGGGCTGTTACCTGATGAATTCCCGTTTTTTATAAATGCGATTGAAGTAAGGAATGCATCGGATTCTTTCCTGTATAGATCCCCGTTACTGTTTACCATTGCCGAAATAATATTCCCTTCGTTTGCCAGCGACATCAGATATATATTGAACCTTCCACTTTGCTTGGTAGTAATATCAGCTGATCCCGAAAACACAGCATATCCGTTCTGAATGGATTGTTTTATTACCGGTGTGACATTTATCTTATAAGGGATATTTACCAGTTCGTTCCATTCCGTGTAAAATTCGCCTTCGGTAATTATATTTATTTTCCGGCTTGCATAAAGCCCGGCTACACAAAAAATATTGTCCTTTGAAGCTGTAAATGAAATGGAGCCGGTTTGCGTGTTGCGTTTCCACGATAAGGGCGGATTATACGAAACTATATCGAAAGTTTCGGTTTGAGCAAAAGTGCTTAAGGTGAGAAATAAAACCAGGCTGGAAAGAAATATTTTCATTCTTATAAAGTTTTGAGCAACGCAACTCTTAATTCCAATCAGTTAATGTGAAGTTCAAAGCGCTGAATTTATTTGTTTTGTGAAAAGTTTCAACGATTTGCACTATTGCGGTTAAAACTCAACAAACTCAACCCGGCGGTTCTGAGCTTTACCTTCGGGGGTATCGTTAGTGGTTAAAGGTTTGCTTTCGCCGAAGCCCTTGCTTTTCAGCCGCTTTGTATCAATTCCAAGCGCAACCATTTGATCAAGAATTGCTTTAGCACGCATTTCAGAAAGTTTCTGGTTAGCGACTTCATTCCCGTCGCTGTCGGTATGTCCTTCGACCGAAAATCTGAGTTCCGGATGGTCGGTCATCATTTTTACAATGTAATTGATTGTTCCGGTCGATTCGGGCCTGATGGTAGCTTTATTCACATCGAACCGTATGCCGGTAGTAACAAATTTCCCATCGGTGATGAATTTATCGTAAAGCGGCACGGCTCCTTTTGCTATGCGTATGTTTTTCACATACGCCCCTCCCTGCTTTGTCATATCGCTGTTGATCGTAATCCCTGTCGGATTTCCATCGACATTGGGAAGATTTAGTACGCGGGCATCGTCGAGGTATACTTTAAGTGCTCGTATATTAAACGAAATAGCCACATGCCTCCACCGTGCCTGCTTGTCGGTATACCCATCGGCTCCCGGATATTTCTCTTCAGCAATTGTGCCATATTTTACGGCCCCGGTATAAATAGTAAGCGGGGTCATTATACTTGATTGCTTGCGCTTTGCATAAAACGATACCATATAGCGCTGGCTGTTGAACGAAGGGATGAAATAGCAATCAAACTCAACTGTAAATTGTTCGGGAAGATAATCGGCCGAAGGATCTTTCATTAAAGGGAAAATTCCTCCGTCGATAGCGTGATCGCGGATGTATATAACATTGGCGGAATCGAAAACCGCATTTTCATATACACCACCTGCTAAATCCCACTTTGAGGGGAATTCGCCATTTTGTTCGTCCAGCTGGTTGTCTTCGAAAATAATCTCAGTGCCGGGAACAAAATCATATTTTGCCCATTCCAGGACTGGTGCAGGTTTTTCCTGTTCCTGAGGAGCACCATTGTTATCCGGGTTTGAGTTTTCCGATTTGGTGTTTCCTGAATTGCCGGCGTCAGCTTTCAAAGTTTTGTCGGTGCCGGTTTCACCAGCCTGAGTTGTATGTTTCCCTCCGCCTTTTACAATCTCGCTTTCAGCTTTATCGAGGCTGTAGTTTACAATTTTATTTACACTGAACTGTGCCAAAGCAACCCTGGCTGAAAGATTTAGCAATGCTAGTATTACAATGAGTTTTTTCATATTAGTATCTGCAAGTTATGAATTGTAACTACCTGATCAATTATATTTTACAGGGGAATAACATTATCATGCCAGGTTTCGTATTATTTATCCAGCATTTGCTGTAATGCCTTGAAATCAAAATTCTTTTCAATCATAGTACCACAATTCCTTCCCGGGGTACTTCCTCCCCATTTCCAGTAAACGGCTACGAACTGTGGCACATATGCAGCGGGTTTGGAGTTAAAATAGCTCTCATTAACAACTATAAGCATCCGCCCTTTATCTTCGTTTTCGAAATTTTTAAAATCGTTCTTATGGTTCCCGGGTTTCAACAGGGCAGGCTTTGCAAGTTCTTGTTCAGGCTGGTTAGCCAGGTACTCTTTAGCAGGCTGTATATCCTTTTGATATGCCGTTTCCCAGAAACTGATAGAATTATGCTGACTTTGGGCATAGGCTATGTCCTTCTGATAAGAATCTTCCCTGTATTTCAGAAACGCCAGCAAATATTGCTTTCGGGTTACAGTTGTGTAGGGCAGTTGTCCCTGCCGTGAAATTAAAATCGTTCGTGAGAACTGGTTACTGCCCTGTAGTTCATTGCCGTCGGCGCCGGCAAAAAGCGGAAAGCCGTTTAGCTCGCCTAATTGGGGAGTGAGCTGATACACCTGCTTGTTTTCGATCATAAAATCCATGTCCTCCATGGCAAACCGGCCAAATGTATTGGCCCAGATAAAAAACCAGTCGCCCGTTTCGTTTCCCAGTTTTAAATTGTTGTTTTTTTGAAAGCTGTTGCAATAATATTCCATAAAATCAGCTGTCAGATCATAGGTGAGCGGGATGTTTTTCCTCAGGCTCCTGTCGGTTTGCTCGTTATACCAATATTTCCCCTCAGTTCCTTTTGGTATATATGCCGACTGCAGAAGTTGCAACATCTGATCCATTCGTTTAATAGTCTCAGGCGATTTAGCTTTATTCGAATTCGAGCCGGTATTTTTTACCCATTTCCCTTTGATAGCCATGAGTGAGTCGTTGCTGCATTGCGCATGTACAATCAAAGTATTGGCAAACAAGGCTATGATAAAAATCAGCACACAATATTTCATGGGTTCACAGGTATTTAGATTATCGGGTAATCAACTCATTTTGAAAGAAAAGTAATCAGAAAAAAAGGGAAGATCCAGCTGCTTTTGCAGCTTCAGGAAACAGGTTTCAGGGTAAAAAGTAAAACGAATACCAACTCAGGCAGAAAGATGAAATCAACATTGAACTTTGCGAATTTGTGATCAGCGTTTCAGTCAGTCGCATATAGAAACCATGATTTCCTGATTGAAACCACGATTTAATCAAAATCACACGAACAAATCCTGCAGGTTAGATTCTTGAAGAATAATTTGTCGACCTTCCCTGTTAAATATACAGGAACATGGGATATTTTTAAACAAAGAACATCCGGAAAAATTACAGGCTCATCAGCTCTGCAAAGATACATCTATATATTTATTTTAATATCCCTGCCAATCTTTATCCAATCCATGATTCCCATATTAGCCGAATCTAAAACGGGATCGTATTCATGGAATTCATATGTTGGCATCGACTCGTTGCTAAGTTCCCTTATCATTTCC
>CAISRK010000474.1 GCA_903887815.1 uncultured Bacteroidales bacterium
GAAACATATCCGCACCTCCTACGGCACCCTGTAGTTTTTGTGCATGCATGGTCAGCAAACCGAAAACCAACGATAGTAAAAAGAAAGGAATCTTTTCAATGTAGGTCTTTGTGATTTTCAACCGGCTATAATAATAATCAATTGCCAATAACACGATTGGAAATACGATAGCAGCCGGTTTCGAAAGCACTGATAAAAAGAAGAATCCAAATACAAAAATATAATCCAGTATTTTCCCCGATTTTAAATAATGAAGATACTGAAGTACCCCAAACAGAAAGAAGAATGAGTAAAGTACATCTTTCCGCTCGGCAACCCAGGCCACAGATTCAACGTGAAGGGGATGTATAGCAAACAGCAAACTCGCAATAAATGCAATCCATGGTTTATCCCCGGTTAATTTCCTGATAAACAGAAATACTAAGAGAATATTCAGAAGGTGAATCAGCAAATTTACAATATGGTAGGATCCTGCATTTTTGCCCGAAATAGCATAATTTCCAGCTATAGTCAGCATGGTAAGTGGATGGTAATTCCCCTGTACAGGCTTTGTTATAATATCCTTAAGGCTGACAGAATTTGTGACCGAATAATTTTTCAGTACATAATCGTCATCATCCCAGTTAACAAATCCGGCATTAAAAACCGGGGTATAAACAATAAATGCCAATATGATACTTAGAACTGGCATCCAACGAAAATTGCCCTTCGATGCGCGTACTGGCTTCTTCTTCTTTAAATGAGTATTTGAAGCAGGAGGTGTTGTTTTTGCTTTCTGATGGTCATTCCTCATGACAAAAAATATTGTTTTATAATTCAAAGTTAGGATTTCATTTGATGAATTTTCGGGTATCAGATGTTTTTAGCAAAAAATAAATAAAAAAACCGCCTTTTGAGGGCGGTTTTCAGTAAAAAAGAATGAAGTGAATTACAAACTCTTGATCTCTGCAACCAGTTTCTGTAAGGTGGCTTTAGCATCACCAAAAAGCATACGGTTTTTCTGATGGTAGAAAAGGTTGTTTGGAATAGCTGCATAACCGGCTGCCATGCTTCGTTTCATAACGATAACATTCTTAGCGTCAAGCGCTTTAATAATAGGCATGCCGTATATCGGGCTTGATGGATCGTCCTCGGCTGCAGGGTTTACAACATCGTTGGCACCGATTACAATAACCACATCGGTATTGCCCATTTCGTTGTTGGCATCTTCCATTTCAACGAGTTTTTCGTAAGGAACGTCAGCTTCGGCCAGCAATACATTCATGTGACCCGGCATACGTCCGGCAACCGGGTGAATGGCGTATTTTACTTCAACGCCTTTGCTGGCGAGGAGGTTATCGAGTTCGTGGCAAAGATGCTGTGCCTGTGCAACTGCGAGCCCGTATCCCGGTACGATAAATATTTTCTGCGAATAGCTTAGTAGCACGGCAGCATCGCTGAGCGAAATTTCTTTCACGGTTTTGTCACCGTCTTCGGTACCTGCTGCTCCGGCAACACCGAATGCCCCGATTATTACATTAAGCAGTGAACGGTTCATGGCTTTGCACATCAGGATCGTCAGAATTGTACCCGACGAACCAACAAGGATACCACCGGTAAGCATGGCCTGGTTGCCGTATAGGAATCCGCCCATAGCAGCTGCAACACCGGTAAACGAGTTAAGTAACGAAATGACAACTGGCATATCAGCTCCGCCGATCGGCATTACGAATGTTACTCCATAAATTAATGCGGCTATTGCAAACAGGTAAATCGGCCAGTTATTATCGGTCTGCGGCTGCATGAACAGTATAAGTGCCAGTGCAACAAACAAAACCACAAGGAAAGTGAGGTTTACAATGCGGAGTATCGGGTGTTTTATATCACCGATACGGCCGTCGAGCTTGCCAAATGCGATCATACTTCCGGCAAACGAAACGCCTCCAATCATTAACCCGAGCAGGATGGCAATTCCTTCGCCACCAAGCATATGAACATCGCCTGCAGCAGCCATAGCATTCTGCATTTTAGGAAATTCCATAAGCGAGATTAGGGCTGCGCAGGCGCCTCCCATACCGTTGAAAATGGAAACCATCTGGGGCATGGCAGTCATTTTCACCTTCTTCGATGCGTACCAGCCAATGAAACTTCCAATGGCCAGGGCAATAAGAATCAGAGGAACATTATTTATGTGTTTCCCTTCTTTTACATGGAAAAGAATTGTGAAAAGGATTGCAGCACCCATGCCGGCTGCTGCCCATAGGTTCCCGGCACGTGCAGTAGCAGGATGGCTGAGTTTCTTCAGCCCAAGGATGAAAAGCACTGAAGCGAGAAGGTATGAAATTTCCAGAATGGAGATCTGATTTGCGATTGAAATAAAGTTGTCCATAGTTCAGTCCTCCTAGTTTTTCTTTTTCTTAAACATTTCGAGCATACGATCAGTAACAACAAATCCTCCGACTACATTCAAAGTGCCAAGGATAACGGCAATAAAACCGAGTATTTGAGGGATGATAGTATCAGCATGGCCCATAACAATGATGGCACCAATGATAACTACTCCGTGAATTGCATTGCTTCCCGACATGAGCGGGGTATGCAAAACTGCCGGAACGTGTGATATAACTTCTATTCCAAGGAATATTGAAAGGATAATAGCAAATATCATCTCTTTATAATCCAGGAAAAATTTCAAAATATCTTCCATAGGTTAGGTTAATTATGAATTGATAACTGATTTAACTCTTTCGTGTACTATTTCCTTGCCGTGGGTAACTGCTGTACCTTTAACTATATCATCATCCCAGTTCAGGTTAAGAGCACCTTCCTTGGTAATAATGAGTTTAAGGAAATTGATCATATTTTTACCATACATGCGGCTGGCATCGGTAGGCATATCGGTTGGGAATTGAGAGTTTCCGATGATTTTAACGCCGTTGTGCACAATGGTTTCGTTGTTTTTGGTCAGTTCGCAGTTTCCACCGGTAGAAGCGGCCAGGTCGATAATGACTGAGCCAGGGTTCATTCTTTCAACGGTTTCTTTTTTAAGCAGGATTGGAGCACGTTTGCCGGGGATCTGGGCAGTACAGATGATCACATCCGATTTTACAGCCTGGTCGTGGATGGCTTTTGCCTGGCGTGCTTTGAATTCATCTGTCTGCTCAACGGCATACCCGCCGGCAGCTTTGTCATCAATAGCACCTTCGACTTCGACAAATTTGCCGCCTATACCAACTACTTCTTCCTTCACGGCAGCACGTACATCGAATACATACACCACGGCACCTAGTTTACGTGCAGTAGCAACAGCCTGAAGGCCGGCAACTCCTGCACCCAGGATGAGCATGTTGGCAGGTTTGATGGTTCCGGCAGCCGTCATAAACATCGGGAAGAATTTTGGCAGGGTGTTGGCAGCAGTGAGCACAGCTTTGTAGCCTGCAACAGTAGCCATCGACGAGAGGATGTCCATTGCCTGGGCACGTGTTGTACGCGGTACAACATCCATGCTGAATCCTGTGATGTTTTTAGCAGCAAGCTGCTTAACCAGGTCGGCATTGAAATAGGGGTTCAACACAGCCATGATCACCTGGTTTTCTTTCATCAAGGCAATTTCATCGGCAGTGGGTGGCTGAATCTTAATTAGCAGGTCAGCTCCTGCAATAACGTTGGCTTTGGTTTCGATTTTTGCACCGGCTTCTTCGTAAGCATTATCGGGAGCAAAGGCAGTAAGCCCGGCTCCGGCTTCGACAAGCATGGATACATTCATCTTTACCAGCGTGGCGACACTCTCGGGGAGCAAGGCTACCCGGTTTTCGCCCGGAGTTTCTTTAAGTATTCCTATTGTCATACAGTAGGTTTTTTAAGGTTTTAATTGCGGCAAATGTAAAGGAATTTTATCCATAATATAGATGCATTTTATATACTTTTTTTTAAATTTCAGTATAATACGGAGTTTGTA
>CAISRK010000475.1 GCA_903887815.1 uncultured Bacteroidales bacterium
ATTTCAAAAACTGCGACGTCATATTTACGAAAACAGAATAAAAGAAACGAAATATAAACCCCTCCCCGAGGATAAAAAAATAAAAAGCCATGAAAACATCAATTATCGTATCGAGTGTTGCAGTCCTTTGCATGATGCTATCAATCGCCGAAGCTCCAACAGGTAAGAAAAGCGATAACGTAAAGACAACGGCTGCAAATGAATTGTCATACATCACAATTTACAGCCCGGCTTCCAGCAATGCTGGCAGGATAACATCTGTCAAACATTTTAAAGAATTGGAACTCCCGGCTACGACCGACGAATTGCACTACCTCAAATTTGATGTAACCGGTTACACAAATGACGAAGGGATTAGTCAGGAAATTTCAGATGAAATTAATTTCGATTACCTCAAATTCAATGCCTCAGAATATACATCCGAAACTGAGCCTGCAACACTTGAATCAACAGAGAATGATTTCGGGTATCTGAAATTTGATGTTAGCACTTATGTGAATGCAAGCGAAGAAATCTCATTCGATTACCTGAAGTTCAATGTTACTGATTATTACGCAAGTGATAATATTAGCAAGATAAAAGAAACCGAAATGCCGGAGAATGATTTTGAGAACCTGAAGTTTGATATAAACCACTATACAAGCAGTGAATACTCGGCTGAAATAAGCGAGTTACCTGAGAATGATTACAGTTACCTTAAGTTTGATGTAAACAAATTTTTAAACCAGTATACTGATGCCGCCTCAACCGAAGAATTGCCTGCATCAGGTCAAAACTAATCGAATACCCGCAACACTTTTAAAACAATGAAGGCTGCCCGGAAAGGCTGCCTTCGCTTTTAGTTAAGGTAGGGTTTACCGAAACCTCTGTATCAGAATTATTCTTTTATTGGCACTTTCAACCTGTCACCCGTTCCCTCAATCATTATTTTTTCCCAGTCTTTACCGTATCCAGGCTGAGAAGGGGCTTTTGGTATATTTTTTCCGTTGCCGTTATCGAGCAGTTTGCGGCCCTCAGCGTTTTTAACATTGCCATCCATGTATTTCATAAACAGATACTGGTAAAATGCTTTCCAGTCGCTGACTAGTTTATTCCCAGTAAACACCGAATAGGCAGTAATATATTCGCGTCCTTTGGCAGGATCAACAACAAAAAGATCCGATGCCTGTTTATCTACAACATTTACTTCTGCTGCAAACTGACTTTCGAGTTGTTGCTGGTACTTCTCAATTTCGGGATGAATAACATTATAACGCGAATACGCCCAGTTATTTACCTGGCTGAAGGTCCAATATGCAGATGTTTCGGACCACGTAATCATTGAGCCGTTTCCGAGCGCATAACTACCGGGTATTTCGGTTATCGCGCTGTATAAAGGCAAATAAACACAACCGTCGGCATCATCAACACCATACCAGAATATACCGCCAATTGCATCAGGCAGCCAGCCCCGTGACTGGGCAACAAATGTGTAACCAGTCTGCTGTGTTGCAATAGCACGTTCGTTAAGATACATCACACTATCCACAACAAACTCCATGGGGCGCCAGCGGTAAGGAAGTTTGAAAGGCCCTGCGCCCTGGTCGTTACGCATATCAAGCGGTGTATCCTCGTAGTGATCGCGCATACCCGCCATCACCTGCCGGAGTGTTACAGGTGAATCGGGTTTAACCCAAAGAGGCAGGCGGTTCGAAACATAGCCATTAGGATTGGTGCTTCCGTCAAGGCAAATCTTAGCGTATGAAAACTGCCCTTGAGCATACCTAGTATAATCATGGTTTTCGCGAAGTTCCTTATTAATTTTCCTGAAAAACGACCATACTCTTGCATCGCAAAAGCGCGCACCCCCAAAATTTAACGGGTTGTAAACATCCGAGAAACTGAAGGCATCATCATTCCCCTTATAAAAACCATATTTCTTTGCAAAACTGATAACATCTGCCGAATGATATATTGTTTGTTTCGGATCGTTCCAGTCGTTTGATTTCTGAAAAGGAAATGTGGTAATCCGCGCCTGGTTGGCATGACCACTTACATAACCATCGGGAATAAGCCTCGCCACCCATACTGCTCCCTTTTCGTATTTCCCTTTGCCTATGAGTTCCATAATCCAGGCTTCGTTAGCGTCAGAAATCGAGAAGGATTCACCTGAGGTTGCATATCCGTATTCAGCAATCAGCTCAGTCATAACTTTGATCATCTCCCTGGCTGATTTCGACCGCTGTAACCCGATTTTCATAAGCGAACCATAATCAAGTAAAGCCCCAGGCTGTTTTGACAGTGAATCAAGCCCTCCCCAGGTTGTTTCGCCTATAGCTACCTGGTATTCGTTCATAAACTGAACAACCGAATAGGTATGCATGACTTCAGGAATTTCGCCAAGTAAGCTGCCGTTCTCGTAATGATATACTTCGCACATATCACCAGCCTGGTGATCGGCAGCCGGGTAGAATGCAACTGCACCATAGCGTGTATGCGAATCGGCATTGTAGGTAATCATTACAGACTTGTCGCTGCTGGCACCCTTGGTTATTATCAGGTTAGTACAGGCAAAAACGCCTGAAAAGCCCGAAATGAATAGGAATAAAAGGCAAAAGAGGAAAATTTGAAGCTTCATGAAATATTTTTTTGGTAAAAATAGGATAAAAAAACCATATGCATCAATCGAGGATATTGGACATATAAAAGCCACTAAACCTGATTCGCGGGTATTAAGACCAGCCCAGCGTTGCCTGGCACTTCGGGCA
>CAISRK010000476.1 GCA_903887815.1 uncultured Bacteroidales bacterium
GAGAACACTATTAATAATCCAATTATTGAAATAGAATTAGAGCCTTTCATGTTTAAAATAAATTGTTAATCGTAAAAACACAACTCAAAGCTAGCTAATTATTGCAAACTCTGTCAAGAAATATTCATTTGCTTACCTTTGCTGATTATATTTCGGCATGAAACACATCTATAAAATAACACTTTCAGTTATTTCCGGACTTTTACTCAGCACTGCCTGGCCTGAGCGGGGATTCCCTTTTTTATTGTTTTTCGGTTTTGTTCCCTTACTTGTTGTCGAATACGAACAATGGAAAAACCGCGACAATAATCATTCTTCCGGTTTTATCCCTTATGCTGCACTTACGGTTTCCATATGGGTTCTTCTTACAACCTGGTGGGTATACAATTCAACTCCCATAGGCATAGTAGCTACTATTCTGGTAAATACATCGCTTGTAGGCGGGGCCTTGTACCTGTTTCATATTACCCATCGCCGGCTTTCGGGAGCAACTGCGGCCTATGCTGCATTGATCGGTTACATGCTTACTTCTGAGTATATTCACCTCCGTTGGGATCTGAATTTCCCGTGGCTCAACCTGGGCAACGGTTTTGCTTCGTACCCTAAATGGATTCAATGGTACGAGTACACAGGTATTTTTGGCGGATCCCTTTGGATTATGCTTGTTAATATCCTGCTTTTCTTTTTTGTTCGCGACCGGATCATACTGAAAATTTGCAGCCGGAAAATAGGGATGCGGATGGGAGGAACAATTTTGCTGATCATAGTGCCAATAATCGTTTCAATACTCATGTACAACCGCTACACCGAAACCCCAAACCCGGTAGATGTTGTTGTAGTCCAGCCAAACCTGGATCCATACAATGAGCAGTTTGAACTTGAACCAATGGTAATTACCAACCGCATGCTCGCCCAGGCAGCAGAAAAAGCTGATAGTTTAACGGAATTTGTGGTTTTTCCTGAGAGTGCTATACAGGAACGTATGTTCGAAGACCAGTTTGAGTTTTCTCCCAGCATTGCCCGCATGCGACAATTTAATTCAGGCTACAGGCGAATGAATATTATTACTGGTATTTCGTCAAGGAAAGAATTTCTGCCCGGAGAGCCCTTAAGTGCTACAGCCAGGAAATACACCAACGCCGACCGGTACTACGATTCCTATAATACTGCTCTTTTTGTGGCCCACGATGGAAATCTGCAGAAATACCACAAATCGAAACTTACGCCAGGGGTTGAGCTGATGCCTTTAGTTCATTACCTTCCATTTATCGAAAAACTTGCAATTAACCTCGGCGGAACGGTGGGCAGCCTCGGTATTAACCCCGATCAGACTCCGTTTTTCATTAACAACAACCTTAAAATAGCCCCTGTAATCTGTTACGAATCGGTGTATGGCGAATTCCTGACCAAGTTTATACAAAATGGCGCCAATGTAATATTTGTGATCACCAACGATGGATGGTGGGGTAATACAGCAGGACACCGGCAGCATCTTCTTTTTTCGGTCATCAGGGCAATTGAAACCCGCCGTAGTGTCGCCCGTTCGGCGAATACCGGAATTTCGTGCTTCATCAACCAGCGCGGCGATATTTCACAACGCACAACGTATTGGACACCGGCAGCAATCAGGGCAAAGATCAATGCCAATGATAAAATTACTTTTTACGTGAAACACGGCGACTATATTGGAGAGCTATTTATTGTAATATCTGGC
>CAISRK010000477.1 GCA_903887815.1 uncultured Bacteroidales bacterium
GTATGATTAGCGCCTTGTAAAATCCAGATATTGATAATGTCAATCTGGGCGCTGGTTAACCTCGATTTTGATTTAGGAGGCATTAAATTCGAGTTTATGTTACTGGCCGTAATTACTTTATGAAGCTGGCTTTTAATGGGTTTTCCTGCGGTCACATATCTTGATATTTCTTCATATGTACTGAGCCTGGGTCCTCCTCCGTTACCATGGCAGCCGGAAACATTGCAATTTGAATTAATAATCATCATTACGTCCCTGTCGAAACAAACTTCAGGAGTGCCGGGTATCAGCTCGGGCTCATGTTCACACGAAGCAAGCATCAACCCAACCAAAGCAACACATATGAGGTAAAGAATTGTAAGAGTTTTCATGCTTTTTTAATATTGTAACCAATAAAAGTACGTTTTTTCGATGGCTCTATAACAAGGTTAATCCACCGGTGATTTACATATCAACAAAATTAGATACTTTTTATTGTTATTTGTGTGATAAATATCATTATCCACGCTATTTATAATCATTATGAATTGAGCGTAAAATAGAAAAAATGTTAAATGCGTTACTCAATCAGAGGTTTCTGACTTTTAACCCGATATTTCATGTAATTTTGACTTAAATATAAAATTGAGTAAATGAAAAACACACCATACATTCTGTTTCTGGCTGTCATGTTGGGATTCAGCCTGAATTCATCAGCGCAGCTTACGGTAAAAATGGCTGATCCGAAGGAGACAACTTTGAAATTCAACACCCTTATGCAACTTATAAATTATTATTATGTTGAGGATGTTGACCAGCCTAAATTGACCGAGGATGCAATAATAGCTGTTCTGAAAGAGCTTGATCCTCATTCGGTTTACATATCAAAAGACGAAGTAACCAAAACAAATGAACCTCTTGTCGGGAACTTTGACGGGGTGGGAATTCAGTTTCAGATCTATAAGGATACCATTTTGGTTATCGCTCCTGTGCCTGGCGGCCCTTCCGAAAAATTGGGAGTCATGGCCGGTGATAAGATCATTAAGATAAATAAAGAAGATGCTTTCGGCAAAAAGGTTAATAACCAGTATGTGCTTGATCGCCTTCGCGGTCCACGAGGAAGTAAGGTCGAAGTTTCTATATACCGTAAAGGCCGGAAGGAACTTCTCGATTATACCATAACCCGCGATAAGATACCGCTAAACAGCATCGATGCAGCTTACATGGTAACCAGCGACATAGGCTATATTAAACTTTCGCGCTTTGCTGCCACCTCGACCGATGAGTTTATAGATGCTGCCACCCAGTTGAAACAGCAGGGTATGAAAAACCTTGTTTTCGACCTGCGCGGTAATACGGGTGGTTATCTCAATATTGCCTATGAACTGGCCGACCAGTTCCTGCCTGCAGGAAAACTTGTAGTTTATACCCAAGGCCTCCGGAGTCCTAAGCAGGATTTCATAGCCACTTCGAGCGGAATTTTCGAGTCGGGAAAGCTTGTTGTGTTAATTGATGAGGGTTCCGCATCGTCGTCCGAAATTGTTTCAGGGGCTGTTCAGGATTGGGACCGCGGACTTTTGCTTGGCAGGCGTTCATTCGGGAAGGGCCTTGTACAAAGACCTTATATGTTGCCCGATAGCTCACAGGTTCGCATCACGACAGCCAGGTACTATACTCCTTCCGGACGTTGCATTCAGAAACCTTATGCCGATGGTGAAGAGGATTATCGCGATGATTTCCTCAAACGACTGAAACATGGTGAATTTTACCATGCCGATAGCATTAAATTCCCCGATTCACTTAAGTATTTCACCCAGAATAAGCGTGTAGTATATGGTGGAGGCGGAATCATGCCCGACTATTTTATCCCGCTCGATACCGCTTTTGTTTCAAAGTATTATATTGATATATCCCGCAAAGGTTTACTGAATGAATTTTCGGTTCAGTATCTCGAAAACAGAAGAAAAGACTTGTTGAAAGCCTACCCTGATATTAAAGCCTTTAAAAATGGATTTACCGACGATAAAAAACTGATGGATGAATTTATCGCCTATGCCGAAA
>CAISRK010000478.1 GCA_903887815.1 uncultured Bacteroidales bacterium
ACTCAACCATGCTTCCGACAAACAAGCAGTATGGAATGAAATATTCAGGATACTGAAAAAAGGCGGAAGGTTTGTAATAAGCGATATTTATGCTACAGTTCCGATTGCCGATGCGCACCGAAACGATCCTTTAGCTGTTGCCGAATGCTGGGCTGGTTCAGTTACACGAACCGAATATATGCAGCAGCTCGAACGGGCTGGTTTCGCTTCGGTTGAAATTCTCGAAGAATCAGCGCCCTATGCAAAGGGAAATGCTGAAGTATGTAGTTTTACAATTGCAGGTAAAAAAGCAAGCGGAAAATGCTGTTGCTGTAACTAAATTAAACAGAATCAAATGAGAAAAGCAATTATTTTAATAGCGTTAGGCTTCACATTGCTGCTGACTAACTGTAAGAACAGCAATACCGGAAATGGAGATACCGAATCAGGCGCCGTTATTTCGCTGACAAACGAAACATTTAAGACTAACGTATTCAATTACCAAATTAACCAGCAATGGAAATACGAAGGCAAGCTGCCGGCAATTGTCGATTTTTATGCTACCTGGTGCGGCCCATGTAAGAAATTATCACCCCGCCTGGAGGAACTTGCCGTGAAATATGCCGGGAAGATTGTAGTTTACAGGGTCGATACCGACCAGGAACAGCAACTGGCACAGAGTATGGGAATAGAAAGTCTGCCTACACTTCTTTTTATTCCGGTTACCGGCCAGCCGAAACAAACAATCGGGCTTTTATCGTCCGAAACCCTCGAACAAACGATTACTGAAGTTCTACTTGTTAAATAGTTACTAAATACTCCTGTTATGAAAAGCCTTGTTAAAAAGAAGACCGCAAAAACTACAACAAAAAAAATAGCTCAATGCTGTGCAAAAACGTCGAAGAACCTTGAAGGCTGTCACGATTAACAAACATCATGTATTTCGGCCCAGGGAAACGTTCCCGGTTTGACCTTCGACTTAAGATTACTCACACAGAAGATTCTCAATGATTTATTCCAAACACAATATTTTCTCCAGGATCAGCGGGTCGGAAAACTATTTCATAGTTAACCTTCTCAGCGGAAGTGCTGATATTTTAGACCCCACCGAAGGTGCATTGCTCCGGGAGTATCTGGATGGCAAACAAACTTCAAATGATTTTCAGGCAAATCTCGCGGAACAGGGATACCTTGTGGATGAAAAAGAGGAAGAAGTGCTCTATCGCGATAAATACCTCGATTTTATTGATACCCGCGATACGGATGAAGTTCAGTTGTTTTTTGTGCCCAACTACAGCTGCAATTTCGCATGTACCTATTGCTACCAGGACGAATATACGAATTCCAAAACAAGTCTTACCAAAGAAGTCGTTGACTCTTTCTTCAGGTACATCAGTTCCGAATTTGCCGGGCGCAAAAAATACCTGACTGTTTTTGGAGGCGAACCTTTGTTGAACTCTCCGCACCAGAAAGAAATGATCAATTATGTGCTGAAACAGGCAAATGAGTCGAACCTGGAAGTGTGTTTTGTTACCAACGGCTATTCGCTTGTTGATTATATCGATATACTGAAACAGGCAAAAATCCGCGAAATACAGGTCACACTTGATGGCAAAGGTAGTGTTCACGATAAACGCCGTTTCCTGAAAGGAGGAGGCGGCACATTTGATAAAATCGTTAATGGTATCGATGCCTGCCTTGCGAATGGCATGCCGGTTAACCTTCGAATGGTAGTTGACAAAGGCAATATCGACGGGCTTCCCGAAATGGCGCAGTTCGCAATCGAAAAAGACTGGACAACGAATGACCTGTTTAAAACCCATCTTGGGCGAAACTATGAGCTGCATCATTGCCAGGCATCGTCTGATACCCTTTTTAGCCGCATTGCATTTTACGAAAGCATTTACAGGCTTGTAAAGGTACATCCGCACATCCTCGAATTTTACAAACCGGCGTATTCAGTTTCGAAATTCCTTGCTGAGAACGGGAACCTTCCCGACCCGCTTTTCGATGCCTGTCCTGCCTGCAAGACGGAATGGGCGTTCGATTATACCGGGCATATCTTTTCGTGTACGGCAACCGTTGGTAAACCTGGCGAATCACTCGGAACATTCTACCCCAAAGTTTCACGCAAACAAGAACTGATAAATGCCTGGGAAAACCGCGATGTATTGGCCATCCCCGAATGCAGCGCCTGCAATATGCAGTTGGCATGTGGCGGAGGTTGTGGTTCCATTGCCAAAAACCGGACTGGAAGTGTTTGTTCAACCGATTGCCGTCCTGTAAAAGAATTACTGGAACTTGGATTTTCGGCCTATTTTGATAAAGAATAATTCAAAATTCAAAGTTCAAAATTCAAAGTTGAGAGGAACAAGACTATTGTTTGATGTTAAATTAATTCCAGCTCCTCTAAAAAGCTTTAAAACCCAACCCTCAACAATTGAATGACCATTGAATGACTATTGTTTGACAACCAAATGACAACTGAATGACAACCGAATGACAATGAATAATCACGAATGACAATGAATGACCAATACCCACCCCATCAACCAACAAAAATGAAAGAAATATCCTCATCCGAATTCGAAAACGAAGTACTTGCCGGTGGCAAAGTTGTACTCGATTTCTATTCAACCGAATGCCCGCCATGCGAAGCGGTAGCTCCCAAATTTGAAGGTTTGGCAAAGCTTTATGGCAACGATATCAAGTTCGTTAAAATGTTTCGTCAGCAGAATAAACCCCTGGCTGAGAAACTGGGGGTAAAATCATCGCCCACCTTGCTTTTCTTCGATAAAGGCGTGCAGGTTGCCGAAACGCTCACCGGAGGCATCAAGCGAAGTGATATTATCCACCAGCTCGACAGAATGCTTACAGACGAAAGGGTTAAAGAAATCAAAAAGGATATTATACCGACAGTCTCCGAATTCGATGTACTAATACTGGGAGCCGGTCCGGGAGGACTCACTGCCGGCCTTTACCTTTGCCAGTCGAAAGTGAATACGGTGCTGATTGATATAGCGCTTCCGGGCGGCCATGTTTCAACAACCCACGAAGTATCGAACTACCCGGGATTCATCGATCCGCAACCAGGTTACCTGTTGTCGCATAATATGTCGGAGCAAACCAAACTTTGCGGTACAATCTATAAAGTTGCTGTTGATGTTTCGAAAATCGACCTGGAGAAGAAGGAAGTGGTTGTGGATGAATTCGAAACCATCAGGGCAAAGAAAATAATCATAGCAACCGGCACTTCGCCCAACCTTATGGGAATTGCAGGCGAACGTGAACTGAAAGGCAAAGGTATTTCGTATTGCGCCACCTGCGATGCCAAGTATTACGGCGACAAGGAAGTAGTTGTTATCGGAGGAGGAAATTCAGCAGTTGAAGAAGCCGATTTTATCAGCAGGTTTGCAGGTAAGATAACTATGGTTCACCAGTTTGATGCTTTCACTGCCAACAAACAGGCACAGGAAAAATTGTTCGCAAATCCCAAAATCAGCGTACTGTTTGAACACGAACCCAGGTCATTTGCGCGCGAAGGTGATAAAATTATAACTGAAGTTGAAAATCTGAAAACAAAAACAAAAACAAAGCTCGAAAGTGACGGCGTTTTCGTCTTTATCGGGATGAAACCTAATATCGATTTGTTCATGGATAAACTTGAACTCGATAACTGGGGTTACATTAAAACAAACGAAGATATGCAAACCAGTATGCCTGATGTATACGCGGTGGGCGACGTGATCAGTAAAAAATACCGCCAGATAACCACGGCAGTTGCCGATGGAACTATTGCCGCTATTGCAATCGCAAAAGAATTGAGTTAACCAGAAAAACCTGATATACCATGAACACAAATCAATTTATCATTGAGCACGAAAGCCCTTTCGACGTGCCGAAAACCGTTGAAAAACTGATTGAAGCAGCCGTTAAAAAGGACTGGCAGAATCCTGCAACTCATAACCTGCAGCAATCGCTTGCCAAATCTGGCAAAGAAGTCAGACCGGTGCAGGTAGTTGAAATCTGTAAAGCCGATTATTCAGGCAAGATGCTGGAAAAGAATGACGAAAGGATCAGTTCAATCCTGATGCCTTGCCGTATTTCGGTGTACGAAAAGGAAGACGGTAAAACGTATGTTACGCTTCTCAACATGGCAGCTATGTCGACCGGCATGCCTGCTGAAACAGCTAAAGCCATACAGGGAGCTTCCGACGAAACTTTCGAAATCGTTCAATCGGTAATCGGCCCTTTCTAATTCTGTAAATGACATTTTATCACGCCTTCCTTTTTGGTTGGGCAATATGTATTGCCTGATTCTTAAGAGAAGTGAACCTCTGTAAATTCCAAAGAAAGTCTTACAAATTGACAGCAATAAAAAGATGAAGAAAGTTTTAATTCTAGGTAGCGGTTTTGCCGGCGTGCAAGCAGCCATCGAATTGCAGAAAAAGGACATCTTTGATATCACACTGGTTTCCGACCGCGACTATTTATACCTGTATCCCATTTCCATTTGGGTGCCGGTTCATATAAAAGAATTCGATGATGTGAAAGTTCCACTGGCAAGGATTCAGAAGAAATATCCTTTTCAACTGATCATTGATAAAGTTGTTGAAATTCATGCTGTTGAAAATAAGGTCGTTTGCGAAAATCAAACCTTAACCTACGACTACCTGGTTGTAGCTTTTGGTGCAGAGAAACTGCAGCATAAAGGAATTAGCAATACGTTATCCATTTGTGCCAAACCCGAAATGGCCCTCGAAATCCGGAACAGGATTGATTTACTAGTTGAAAAAGGGAGTGGAAAAATAGCTATAGGATTCGGAGGAAACCCCAAAGACAAATCGGCGGTAAGGGGCGGCCCGGCATTTGAACTGGCTTTTAATATTCATAACTATCTGAAAGCTAAAAAACTCAGGGATAATTTCGACCTTATTTTTTTTGCCCCTATGGACGAACCCGGAGCCCGCATGGGCAAAGGGGCGCTGGCCATGATGGACAAAATGTTTGCCAGTTATAAAATTGGCAAACGCTTTGGCAAAAAAATCAAAGAATTTGTACCTGACGGAGTGATCTTCGAAGACGATACGAAACTGGATTCCGATTTTACTATGTTTATTGCTGCCGGAACAGGCCCGGCACTCTTGCAAAATTCCGATTTGCCTCTATCAGAAGCCGGGTTTATTAAAATTGATGATTCCGGCCAGGTCGCCGGGAAACCGAATGTTTATGCTATAGGTGATATTGCTGCACTTGACGGACCGGAATGGACTGCCAAGCAAGGCCATATTGCTGAACTTATGGGGCGCAATGCGGCTTACAATATTATAGAAACCGAAAAAGGCAGCAGCAAAAGGAAAGGCTACCGGGAACACCTGAATATCCTGTGTGTGATGGATACAGGCAATGGAGCTGCCTTTGTTTTCCGTAACAGCACGAAAGCATTTATGATTCCTATGCCGGTGGTAGGGCATTGGATGAAAAAAGGATGGGGAGTGTATGCCCGCCTCACCAAAATCGGTAGATTTCCCCGTTTGCCTGGAATGTGATAATTTGAAAATTTGAGAATGAGAGAATTTGAAAATGGTAATTCCCGATTCTGATTTAATATAAGCTGGAAAGCGGAAAGTTAAACAGATTGGCATAATCAGTTTTAGAAAGAAAGAAAAGTTATGTTGAAATTACTTGTTGATAAACGAATCCTGATCCTGTCGTTGCTGGCAGCTACATTGTATTATGCTGTGTCAACCTATCATATTTCACTGTGGTATGTTTTGCTGGCCGGTATTGTGCTGGGAGTGGTTTTCGGCAAAGTTTTCTGCCGCTGGGTCTGCCCGCTTGGCCTGATGATGGAATTCATGATGGGTATGAGTCCGGATGGTAAAATCAAAGGAATGTATCAGTACCACAAGGTGGGTTGCCCTATTGCCTGGATTTCGGGATGGCTCAATAAATATTCGCTCTTCCGCATCAAAATCAATAACGATAGCTGTAAAAACTGCGGTATCTGCGATAGGGAATGTTATATCGTTGCCATGGAACCGGTTAAATACAGTTTATACAAACGTGCAATGATAAGGCCCGGCGATAGTTTTACCTGCTCTAAATGCCTGAAATGTGTTGCAACTTGTCCGAACGGAAGTTTAACATATAAGTTATAACTGTTGCCGTGAAATCATATTGTATTTTCCTGCTGTCAGGTGTAAGAAATTTTGTTTGATGATGATAAAAAGAGTAGCTTGGCAGACAAAATCAATGATAAAAGGGAGCATTTGTTTTTAGTCTACAGCAA
>CAISRK010000479.1 GCA_903887815.1 uncultured Bacteroidales bacterium
GTATGATTAAAAACCTGGTAATCACATTCTTTATTTTAGGCCGATTGTTTTCAACTTCCTGTACTTCCTACCTGATTCCTGTTGGAAGTCTTAAAAAGCAGTTCAAGAATATCGACTCTACCGACTTGCGTGAAGTTGAAATGCGCGGCCCGTATGGAGAACCGTATTTTTACCTTGCAAATCCCATCGATACCATCAAATGCAAGGACAAAGCCGGTGTGTGGTATGGATTGATTAACGGCCCATCCATCGAGATACGGTTTACATATGGTGCAAAGAAAAGGAAAACCGTTTTTTACTTCGACCGGATTTACCTGGATGAGTATTCGGTTACCGGCGTTCAATCGCGGTTTTTGCCCGATATACGAAAAACAATTCCTCTGGATAGCATAACCAAAATCGAAGTCCAGGATGGGATGAAGAAATTCAGATACGTGAAGCTTTGAGGGAGGTGGGAGGTGGGATGCTGGAGCGAAGCGGAAGTGGCGCTTTGAACAAATCCGGCAAGGCAAACGAGGGGCGCTTTGCGCCATCGGATTTCGGATTTATTTTTCCCCTCTCTCCCTTCTCCCCCCGCCCCTTGCCCCATACAAAAAGAAATAGGACCATGAAAACAAAAAAAAACCTGAAAAGAATCCTGCTCGTAACAGGCGCAATAATCCTGTTGATCGTACTCTTGTTTGCCGGTTATATGTTTAAAGCAAGATCGGAAATGAAGAAGATGAAACCGGCTGAGACGAAAGAACTTATGAGCAACCTGTTCGCGGTTAAGGATTCGTTTGTGAATATGTATTTAATAATAGACAACGATTCCTATATAGCGGTTGATGCAGGTAATGATGCGGAAGCCATTTCAGGCGAACTGCAGAAACTGGGTGTAAGCCCCGGTAAAGTAACGGCAATCCTACTTACCCATACGGATGGCGACCATGTTGGAGCTATTAAATTATTTAAGAATGCCCGCACGTACCTTTCAGTTGATGAAGAACAATTGCTAAACGGTAAAAAATCAAGGTTCCTGTTTTTCGGGAATACGATTGATGCTGAAACCTATACATTAGTAGCCGACCAGCAGCTTATCACTATCGGGAATACCGTTGTAAAGGCGATTTTAACCCCCGGGCATACACCGGGAGCTATGTGCTACCTGGTGAATGATAAATACCTGTTTACAGGCGATGCCGTAAGCCTGCAGGATGGCAGGATCGGCAAATTCAACACATTCTTCAATATGGATACCGAAACAGCTGTTAAATCGACCGATAAAATAATACATCTACCTGCCTGCGAATACATATTTACAGCACATTATGGCTACGCGGACTATAAAAACGCGGTTAAAGACGGAATAAATCTTGAAGATTAAAAACCTTGGACGGCACGCATACAGGTAGACGTACGAGCCGGCGCACTTTATTGTTTATTGACAGTAAGTATCCAATATTTCCCTTCGGTAACCAGTGTACTTTCGCCCCCGAAATAAGAAGAAAGTTCGCTGAAGTAACTGCTAAAAAAACCGGTAAGTTCCTGATCGAATGTAGCTTTCGACGCCCCGGGATTGTATGGCTGATATTTAACTTTAAAGGTTGTATCACTGCGCTCCAGTACTTCCATATAAATGGACTCGGCTTGTATATACCAGGTAAGCGTTTCAATATAATGCTCAAATGATTTCATACCACCATCAATTATACCTTTTGCCCAATCAGCAGCATATTTCTTACCTAACAGCGAAACATCGACCGAACTGTTCTTACATTCCGTCAACAGGAAATTAGTAAATGCATATAAAAGCCCTGTGGCGGTAATGGACTGATAATTGCTGCTGGTTATTCCTCCCTGCCATTTTTTATCAATAGGTTCACTAAAAATAAACGGATCAATATCGTAGGTATAAATGGATTTTATCTTCCACGATCCTTCGGTGCTTTCAAGAAGGAACATCCTGATATATTCCGAAATCTTTGTTCCGTTTTTATCTTTATAATCAGCCAACACCTTTACTGTTAAAAACGCTGCACACTGTCCGATAATCTGAGTCTGAACCGATTTAAATTTAATCTTCAGACTGTAGTCGAGTTTATCAGCGTAATCAGCCACTAATTTATAATATACAGGTAAAGCGGTGGACTCGGTTTCGGTAAAATAGATACCGTCGTCACATAATAAGGTTAATACCTTCTCCCATTCTTTATTTTGATAATATTCATAAAACGTATTGAGAAAATTTTCAGCGGATTTCTTCATTGTATCATCCGCTGCTGATGACATAGGTTGAGATCCCTGGCTGAAAGCCATAACGGGCAGCAGAACCGATAATAAAAACAACTTCTTCATTTTGATTCTATTTTAAGGGTTAAATACCGAAAGGAACTGCAAATAGTAATAAATCAGATAAGCAATTAGTAACCTTAGCTGCCAAAAAAAAACGGAAGGATAGCATACGGATCTTACCGCACCATAAATTTACAAAACTAAAGGATAAAATCTTGTGCGAATTATCTATATATTTACAAGGGCAACCGGTCATGTGTCTTTTACTCACACACGTATGAAAAAACCAGTCTTACTTATTGTAATATCCCTGATATGCTCGTGTAATTATATTTTTTGCCAGCACAGCAATGCGTACTACATTTTAGTTTCGGAAGCATACAAATTATACGAGAGTAAGGACTACCTCAATTCAGGGCTAAAATATGCCGAAGCTTTTAAAGCGGACGGGAATAAAGGATATTTAAATGACAGGTATAATGCAGCTTGCAGCTGGTCGCTGGCCAACAGGCCTGATTCGTCATTTGCCCAGCTGTATATAATTGCACGTAAGGGGAAATTTACCGACTATGATCACCTGCTTGCTGACACCGATTTAGCCAACCTTTATGCTGATGAACGATGGAAGGAAATTAAAGAAATTGTATTGGCGAATAAAGCAAAAGCAGAAGTTAATTTTGACAGAAGACTTATTGCACTATTAGATACCATATTTAATGATGACCAGAAATACAGGCTGCAAATTACTGCCGTAGGCGAAAAATACGGGTGGACCACCGGAGCAGCCGATTCAATTGCATTAATTTTAAAACATGTTATAAGGTATACTGATTCAATAAACCAGGTAAAACTGACAGGAATCCTCGATAAATATGGATGGCTGGGGCCTGACGTTGTCGGGGAATTAGGGAATTCGACATTTTTTGCTGTGATTCAACATTCCGACCTGGCCGTACAGGAAAAATATTTACCCTTCATGCGCGAAGCTGTAAAAAACGGCAATGCCCGGGCCGATCAGCTGGCGCTGCTGATTGACCGGGTGGCTCTCAGGCAGGGGCGAAAACAGATCTACGGTAGCCAGTTCGGGCAGGATCCTGAAACAAAAATGGTGTATGTGAGTCCCCTTGAAGACCCTGACAATGTTGATGTCCGCAGGGCAGAGGTTGGCTTACCACCCTTACAGGAATATATCGACATGTATAATCTGAATTGGGACCCTGAACAATATAAAAAGGATTTGCCTAAATATGAGGCAATTGAAAAAACAGAACTACTTACAGAAGATTATCCGAGCATCTTAGATGGTGACGGAAATGCATACTACAAACTCGCAAAGAAATTAGACAAC
>CAISRK010000480.1 GCA_903887815.1 uncultured Bacteroidales bacterium
CTACTTATCTTGCCGATCCTCTTGGCAACCGGTTTATGGCTGGCCCCCAGGTTATTAAGTATGCCGATTTTGACTATACCGATGAAATAAATCAGGGTGGAAAATACACAGGCCATCTGGAAGTATATCCTGCAGCCCGGTTCTGGATGATTTCAGGTGGGCGGCCACTGTACGCCCGCTCTGGTTTCTCCATCGCCCCAATCTGGATATCATGAAGATTTATGGTGAAATCGGGTATTTTGATCCGGGCATCGACTTTTTGGGTGCTAGAAAATCCTGGCCCAATGCCTATGCGTACATGAATTACATGGGCGGGGCTGAACTGGAATATTATTTCACCCAAAAGCTGAGATGGCTGGGTGGTGTTTTTGCGGCAGCCAATGTGAGTGCCTATCAGCAGAATGGTTTTGGAAAGAATGTCAACTTCACAGCGGGTTACATACTTCCACAGGAAAGAAATAAACTGCGGCTGAGATTAGGCATCCCGACGTTTAAAGTTGCCAACTTTAAACAGAATCGCTGGCATAACCTCCTGATTAGAGTTGGCAACTTTAAAATTAACCCTGACTTTTATACATAAAATACAATATATTACCCTGACTATTATACATATTTGTTTACTTTTATCCCTTACTTTTATACAAGGTCGATATGTTTTATAGGGAAATCATAGGCAAACTAAAAGATTGGGCGGGGAGGGATAACCGCAAGCCACTGGTATTAAGGGGATCCAGGCAGGTTGGAAAAACAACTGCCGTCGAGATGTTTTCCAAAGAATTCGATCAGTACATTTCACTTAATCTTGAAAAGGAAGAAGAGCGGAAGATATTTGAAACCTCCTATCCGTTTCAGGATTTGTTGATGGCCTTGTTTTTTTATGCCGGAAAGGAACGTCATGGGGGAAGGACATTAATTTTTATCGACGAAATTCAAAACGCTCCAAAGGCAATCGCATTGTTACGCTATTTTAAGGAAGAGGCCGGTGATTTGTTTGTGATTGCAGCAGGATCACTACTGGAGTCGATCATGAACCGCAAAATTTCTTACCCGGTAGGAAGGGTGGAATATATGATGATGCACCCGGTTTCGTTTCGCGAATTTCTGGCTGCCAACGGCGAAACCCAAAGCCTCGACCTGCTGAACAGTGATAAAGTTCCTGCCTTTGCCCATCCTCATTTAATGCGGCAATTCAAAAAATACCTGACCATTGGCGGAATGCCTGAGGTAGTGGAACAATATGTCCGTAACAACGACCTCACCGCTTTGCAACCTATTTATGCAAGCCTCCTGATATCATATATAGAAGATGTGGAAAAATACGCTCCTACTTCTTCGCAGGTTCAGTACATCAGGCATATCCTTAACACAGCTTTTGAAGTGGCGGGAAGCCGTATTACCATCGAAAATTTTGGCGGTTCAAGCTATAAGTTCCGTGAAATGAAAGAGGCATTTACAACACTCGAAAAAACATTGCTGTTCCAGCTGGTTTATCCAACTACTGATATAACCATTCCGGCAGTGCCTAAACTGACATTAAAACCACGTTTGCATGCCATTGATACCGGGCTGATAAATTACTCAACCAATATGGTGAAAGATATACTATCCACGGAGGATATCGCCGATGTGTACAGAGGACGGATAGCAGAACACATTACCGGACAGGAACTGCTGGCAATGTCAAATAGCATCATGAACAAGCTCCGGTTTTGGGTAAGGGAGAAAAAACAATCCAGCGCCGAAGTGGATTATTTGTACCAATACAACAGTAAACTCATACCAATCGAAGTAAAATCGGGTGCAATCGGTAAACTGCGTTCGCTTCATCAGTTTATGGATGTAGCTCCACACCATCTGGCTGTGCGTGTTTGGCAAGGACCTTATTCGGTGGAAAAGGCAAAAACCATCGCCGGTACCGAATTTACCCTGCTCAACCTGCCGTTCTACCTGGTTCATCGCATCGAACGCGAACTCGACAAAATAGCAGACAAATAAACACCAACAAACTAAGAAGCTGCCTACACCTGGTTTAACCAATTATTTGAATA
>CAISRK010000481.1 GCA_903887815.1 uncultured Bacteroidales bacterium
CCACTGCCCGATATTGCCATAAAATAAGTTAAACCACCACCTTGTACGGACTGTATCCTGGTATTGCCCGAAACTATGTTATCGTGAAACACACAGGGACCTTTGGTTGTAGAAGTTGGCTGGATCCAGAAATACCTGATTTCGCCGGCTGCAGTAGCTCCGGCACCTCCACCAATTGTGTTGTTTGTAACACTATTACCATATACATTCGCATTTGTGCCCAGATTTAACAGATAGATGCCCCTTGTTGCTGCCGAGGCTGCAGAGTTAATAAAGTTACAATTCGTTACCGTATTGTTATAAACGTTCGCATTATTGGTTGTTCCACTGGCGCCCATATCACAATATATAGCATAGAAGTTAGCATTACCGAATAGATCGGTTGGATTAAAGGTGATGGTTACTGTATTGCCGTAAAGATCGTAACTCGCATTGGTAGCAGTTGTAAGGTAAATTCCATAAATATTTTTTGTACCTGCACTGGAACTGGTAACCATATTATTGGCAACCTTTAAGTTATTCTGGTATTTGGTAAAAATACCATAGGCTTCAACGGTTCCGCCACCGACATTTGTGATGGTATTCGCTCCGTCCTTTCCGATTTCGTTGTTCTGATCGTAAAAAGCATAGGGTGATGTGGTATGATTATATCCTGAAACATAAATGCCAAAATAGGAACTTACTATGTTGTTGTATATTTTCAGGTTTGAATTTGAGCCTGTAGCAGCAGTCAGCACCAATTGGGTAACCGAAGCAGTTGTATGGTTGTTGGAATAAATACCGTAGGCTCCCGTATAGGCAGGATTAAGGGCTACTCTGCAGTTTTTAATTGTAATATTCTGCGAGCCGTCGGTAACCGATGACTTAAGAAGTGCGTAACCCCATTCCATCTGGGTTGTTGCGGTTGTATTAGCCGCATCTTCCCTGACATCAATTCCATCAAATGTTACATAATCGCAACCTGCGATGGCAATTATAGCGTCCATGGTACCTGTTCCGGCGGCGGCTGTAATAACCGGATTAACCCCTGCAGCGTTTTTCATGAACACAATAGGATTTGCTGCCGACCCGGTAAGCGTGGTAATGTAACCCGCAGTTGGAGTTAAAAACGTTTCGGTATAGGCAACTGTGTTAATGTTAAATGTAACACCACCAACACCCGCACCATTGGTGTTAAGTGAAGCTATTGCCGATGCCAGCGAAGGATAATCCCCCGGGATTGTTTTCACACCCGTAAGAGGTTGTGCAAACGATAATGCGCCGAATAACAGCGCAATGATCAGAGTGAGTATTGATTTTTTCATTTTGCTTTGATTACTTGATTTATTAATTGTTATTGTTTTTTATTTTCAGATTGATTTATATTTTCAATCATTCGCTTCAGGATTTTATTCTGAAGTTTTTTAAGCTCGATAAATACCTGGATCGAATTTACATCCGCCTGATCAGAATTGGAATCCGTTTCAACCTGCTCCACCGGCTCACCGGCAACAGGCTGGTTAAAGAGTGGTTCCTTAATGGCTTTTGTCTTTTTCATCATTGTTGTTTTTTCACTTATTGGCGTTATGTAATCCGCTGGTAAATCTCCTGGCCGAATTATGATGCAAATATGGGAGTGCAATGATGCTTATTCCTAATTAATGGCCTGTACAAAACCATTACAAGACACAAAAAGCACCTGTACATTAACTGTACAAAGGATGATGAAATTTTACAAAAATTTGATTATCTGCGATATACAAAAATACATAGTAGGGTCCTGGTTTACTTTGTGATTACCTCAGGAACAAATGAAGGTGGAAGATAGAAGGTTGAAGGTAGAAATTAAAAATCAGGCAATCTTTAGCCCATCCACCCTCCACCCTCTATCATCTGCCATCAGATCCTATAGATGGGAGAAATTCTTAGACTAATAAAGTAATCGATAAGGGAAATTATAGAGACGAGAGGAAAGTGATCAGGTTGATTTCGGAATTTGCAATTCCAAGCTTCTGCCTGAGGCGGTATCTTGCGGTTTCGAGTGTGCTGATACGTTGCCCGGTAAGTTCGGCAATATCTTTCGACGACATATTGAGACGCAGGAATGCGCAGAGTTTTAATTCGTTAGGGGTTAAAGCCGGAAACCGCTGCAAGAGTTTGTCGTAAAATTCGCCATGTACTTCCTTAAAACGGTGCGAAAATTCCTTCCAGATTTCATCTTCCTGGCTTTTCTGCAATTCGCGGGCAACCTTTTGAATGGTATCCTTGCTTTCGGCCGAGGTTGTTTCCTGTTCAATATGAATCAGTTTTTCGGAAAGGTCGGCCAGCATTTCATTCTTTTTCATCAACGACATGACGTTGAGCACCATTTCCTTATTCTTGAAGTCAAGTTCCCTTTCGTGGTTTTCTTTTTCAAGCTGAAGTTTTTTTGCTTTAAGC
>CAISRK010000482.1 GCA_903887815.1 uncultured Bacteroidales bacterium
ATAAATATCTGGAATAAAGGCATTTCAGACCTGGTCACCCCTGAAACGGATATAATCAGTGATTAGTTGAATTTCGGAAGGATCCACTCCATTTGCCATAAGGTGCTTTTCATCAAACTCAAGAGTTTCGTTGAACTCAAAAAGGCTTATTGCCCCGGACGCAACTGCAGCCAGGTAATATTCCATGGCTTTCGGTTTGTTGCCCAGGCACATTTCAATATGTCCGGCATTAATAAGGTCGTTCGAAGTTGAATTTTCGGACAGTATTATCTGCATATAGCCTGAAGCCAGGTCAAGTTTACCGAGTACAAAACAACACCATGCAATCGGACGCAGCACTTTCTTATTCTCAGGTGTCAGAATTTCGACCTTAAAATAATGTTCAAGGGCTTCGGCATAATTCTGGAGGTCAAGGTGGCAGTTGCCCAGCATTGTGTGCAAGTAGGCATCGTCGGGTTCGAGGGCAACGGCCTGCTCACACCATTTGAGAGCGGATAAGTTGTCGCCGAGTTTGCGATAACAGAACACAATCTTTTTCAGACTCCAGATACGGTTAATATCATATAATTCGGCCCTTTTATAGAATTCAAGTGCCGAACGGTAATCGCCAGTCATCTGGTAACAATAAGCCAGCTTCTCATGTATGGCCTGGTCCGATTCAGGCTTTTGAGCCAGTACCAGGAACAAGCGGGCGGCATCCGGATAGTGTCCTTTCGTGAAAAGGAATTCAGCCGGATTGCGGAGTACCTGCGTATTGTCCGACAGGTTCCCGACCAGCCAGTTCTCAGCTATGTTCCACTGAAGGCTGAAAATATCCCTGAAATCGCCGCGGAAAGGATGAAGTTTAAAAAACCGGTACAGATCCTGTATGTATTGGGTAAAAATATAGGCATCCTTGCCGGGCTTGTTTAACAAGCCGTCTTCACTGCTTATCTCCCTGATTTGATCCGCTTCCATATTAAAAAGGCTGATCACATTCTTTCCCTGTTCGACAGGGAGATGGTTAATATTAAAACAGAAGGAGTATTTATCGGAATTACACATATAAAACGAATCCTCTAGGCCCTTCAGGAAATCCCGTTTGCCTTGAAGCTCCTCTCCTACTGCGTTTTGCGCTATTTCATTTTCCTTATAAAAAGGCCTGAACCAGTTGGAAATTTCTCTAAAAAAATCGAAATTCTTGAGCATGGCGAACGTTCCCATAAACAGGTCAAGACCTTCCATCTGCATTTCCGACATTTTCTCAATCTTATTAAGCAGGTCGGGGCTGTCCTCGAAAATCTGCTCCCAATCCGGGTTTTTATCTTCGATCAATTCATTGTTGATAAGGTTCTCAATATCGAGTTTTTCCCTGATTTTCGATTCAAACTTCTGAACATCCGGAAGGATTTCTTCGCGGAACTGACGCGTAATGGTTTCGGTTTCCAGCGATTTCAAAATTTGCATCAACAAATTGTTGATATCGGAACTAAAGGTTGCTTCTTTCGAAAATTGCAGCAGTTTCCTGCTGATTGCAGGATAAAGTTCCAGTCTTTTATCGTATATAAAAACGGCTGTAATAAGCCCGGTGAGCGCCCGTTGCCAGACTTGTGGCTGACGGTCGGTATAAAAGTCGCTCAGCACCGCAAATTTCTCTTTATCAAAGCAATTGATCAGGCTAAGCGTAATGGCGCTCACGGCAAGGCATTTCTCATACCAGGGCAGGCTTTCCGATTCCCGTATGGCTTTTATAAGCAATAAATCTGTTTCGGTATATTTATCCGTAAGCCACATCAGTTGGAACAATTTAGGCGAAACCGAGGGAAGAGTATTTATATCATCCTTTTGAGGTAATAGCTCGGTATCGTTAAGCAGCTTTGTAAATTCAAGTTCAAACGAATAATTATCAATCCGCCTGGTTGCCTCTTCTTTATCGGTTTCCTTTTCCTTTTCGATCCTCGACTTCAGCTGGTAGATGTGCATACCGGTCATAGCAAGGGCCTGCTGGCGAACTTTATCAGCAAGTTCGAGTAACGAAACTTTGAGTTTGCCGAAGATAACATTGCGCTGTGGATCAGGCACTCCCCTGAAATTGTATTCGAGGAGCATACGGTAAGTCTGGTTTATATCTTCGTATTGCAATTTGAAATCAGCTACATGCATACCTTCCATTAAAAGTTCAAGCTGGTTGAGTGCTTCTTTTAACCGGTCAGTGTAAACCATCCTGCTCAAAAGAGCAAAGGTATTTTCGATATCTCTTAATGGAAGTGCCATATGAAATGTATTTTAGAGTTGAAAACCGGTATTCGGAACATATCCGTAAGCCGACTAAGAGGTTCAACCCATTTGTTTACCAACAAAAAGCAATCCAAGTCTTACATTTATTCCAACATTTTCAGGAATTCATCTTCCGAAATAACCGTAATTCCCAGTTTTACAGCCTTTTGGCGCTTTTCGGGACCCATGTTCTCACC
>CAISRK010000483.1 GCA_903887815.1 uncultured Bacteroidales bacterium
CACCAGAAACCAGCCACCAGAAACCAGCCACCAGAAACCAGCCACCAGAAACCAGCCACCAGAAACCAGCCACCAGAAACCAGCTACCAGAAACCAGCTACCAGAAACCAGCTACCAGAAACCAGCCACCAGAAACCAGCCACCAGAAACCAGCTACCAGAAACCAGCCACCAGAAACCAGCCACCAGAAACCAGAAACTAGAAATTACATTCATTACTAAAAACAAATCCCCTGAAAAATGGCAGACATAATCGATTA
Organism: uncultured Bacteroidales bacterium; assembly: GCA_903887815.1. Classification (GTDB taxonomy): domain Bacteria; phylum Bacteroidota; class Bacteroidia; order Bacteroidales; family UBA4417; genus UBA4417. Next base: position 260 of record CAISRK010000483.1, read on the forward strand.
CAAAATCCATGGCGACGATATGCAGATCGTTGAAATTGAACTTGATCCATCCGAAGGTGTGCGTGCCGAGGTTGGTGCAATGATGTTTATGGAAGAAGGAATTCAGATGGATACCGGCACAGGCGGAGGTCTTTTCAAAGGCTTCAGGCGTATGCTAACTGGTGAAGGATTCTTTATTTCCACCTTTATGAATATTGCCAACGTGAAACGAAACGTTGCTTTCGGAGCACCATACCCGGGCAAAATAATTGTTCTTGACCTGAAACAGGTAGGTGGAACTTTTATTTGCCAAAAGGACTCGTTTCTTTGCGCAGCCAATGGTATAGATATTGATATTGCATTTACAAAGAAAATGGGTGCAGGGCTATTCGGTGGCGAGGGCTTCATCCTGCAGCGCCTCACAGGCGACGGGCTGGCTTTTGTACATGCCGGTGGCACTATTATTAAACGCGAACTTCGTGAGCGTGAAACGCTCCGTATCGATACAGGCTGCCTGGTTGCCATGTCACCAACAGTTGATTACGACATTCAGTTCGTGGGCGGATTCAAAAATGCACTTTTCGGTGGCGAAGGTATTTTTCTTGCAAGTCTAACCGGGCCGGGAACCGTTTACCTGCAGAGTTTACCACTTTCAAGGCTTGCCGACCGGATTGTATCCTCATCCCGCACCAACCGCGAAGAATCGCGCGGCATAGGCGGAATCGGAGGAGGAATCCTGGGCGGATTACTGGGTGGAGATAACAAGTTCTAACATATAAAGCCAGGCAATGCCTTATATGTAATAATGCCTGGGAGAGCTTAATTGTAAACGGTAGGAGAATTACGAGGCTGCTTATCGCTTTTTTTCTTCTGGAACTTCTTATATTCTTCAGCTCCGCAGCTATCGCTATTCCTGTTGCTCCGGCAGTCCCCTTTGTGAAGCGAAAATTTAAAGCCGGCATAAAAATCAAGGCCGGTAAAATCCTTATAATGAAAATACCCCGACAGTTTTTCGGTACCTAAAAAGAATCCCGCAAACCTTACACTTAATCCGATCCTTGGTTTTGTCCAGTCGTAGAGGGTTAAAGGCATACTGGCTTCAAAATACCTGGTCTGATACCGGGGGGTAACAGCAAATAATACAGGTCTTATAATTCCCGATTTCGAAAGTTGAACCGGATATACAAGAGTTCCGTTTACGAACCAGTTCCGGTAAAAGTCAACATCAGCCTGTATACTTAGAGCAGTTGGCAGCGCTATTTTAATTTCATTTCCCTGTAAAAGTTCTGTAGGATTCCCATAAAACTGGTTGCTCAGCAGTTGGGTGAAACCTTCTATATTTGAATAATTAATATGCCTCAGATCGGGCCAAAAAGTCGAAACATTATTAAAAACCAGTTTTTCTGCATTATCGGTAAATTTTATCCTGCCGATATCAATAAGCGATACCCCGATCTTATACTTGTAAGGAACATAATTCTGCCTGCATAATTTATCAACATGCTCACTCTGGGCATACTTATTCTTTTTCTCATAAATAATCCCTATGTCAATGCCAATTCCTTTTCCCCTGAAAACAGGATCAGTCATAAATGCATCCGTCTGGTAATTAACCGGCATCGAATATCCGGCCTCGGCATCCAGATTGTTTATGATCAGGGTATCCTTATTAAGAACGGTATAATCGAGGCTTTGCGATGTAAAATAACCGCCCGCATAGCCTCTCAGATCTTTAATGCTTATACCTGCCGACCATTGATCGAGTGAGCGTTGCTTAAACGAATGCGAATAATTAAACCCGCTCTCCATCCAGCCGAGTTCGGCATTATAGATATTCCGGTTATCAACATAATTAATATCATACTGAGGTGGATAAGCCAGGCCGGTATAACCAAATTTGGCAAGTTCATACGGCAGGTTCTTGGTCGACATCACACCCCTTGCCCCTGTTACAAAACCGAACGAATTCCTCCCGACTGTAACGGAAAAGGATGGACCCAGCAGGCGAAGATTGGCATATGCCTTCTTATCACTTGAATTATAATAATCTTTAACAATCAGGTTATCAGTTCCATAGGTCGGAAATTGAGGGCTTTTACTGAAAAACCTCCGAAAACGGTAGTCTTCTTTGGGCATATATACAGCATTGTTTTCGGCAAAAGCATTTACAGTTATAAGATTGATGTCGATATAATACGGAGAAGTTACGGTTACTGCCGGATTGATAACAGTTCCGGTTATACCTGAATAACTGCTGTTTACAATACCAAGCATCTCCTGGGCATACACCGGCATTAAACCTGGAATCAGGATTAACAGGAACATGGCCTGTAAATAACAAGCCCTGATATTCTTTTTATAAATATAGACTATGACTCTCAATTTTCGTATTTCAAGCAGAAATTCATATAAAAGCAAACGAATAACCCTGCCTTATATTACACTAATACCCGGTTTTCGAAAAAATATATTGGCAAAACAATATATTAACTCCTGCATATGAAAATAATAAGATATTTTTGCACCTCAATAAAATCCATCCTGAAAAAATGAATTCAACTCTCAAAACAACCCTCTGGTGGGTGTTTGCCGTGGTTTTTACAATCGTAATGGCCAGGTATCAGAAAATGACAGGTCCAACGTATCCGATCTCGGGAAAGGCAACCTTAAACGGAAAGGTTTATAGATATAAATTAATCAGGACAGCCGAAAACGATAAGGATGCTGAGATCGCATTAAATATACCTGATACAACAGTAAAAGGAACAATAACCTACAAAAGGTTTAAGAGTAACGACAGCCTTGCTACTGTCCCGCTTATGCGCAGGAACGATACCTTGTATTTCATGATGCCCAAACAGCCTGCAGCGGGTAAAATGATGTATGAAATAACATTAAAAAGCCCTGCCGAAGATGTTAAACTCCAGGCAAAAAACCATGAGTTTGTCGTAATGAGGTTTAAAGGACCTGTTCCTTTGTATATTCTTATTCCTCACATACTATTCATGTTCCTGGGGCTGTTATTCAGCTCCCGCACTGCCATCGAAGCGCTGATAAAAGGAGCACGTACTTATAAACTTGCTATCTGGTCATTGGTTTTCCTCATCATCGGTGGCCTGATACTCGGACCCATGGTACAAAAACATGCTTTCGGCGCGTATTGGACAGGCTGGCCATTCGGACATGACCTTACCGACAATAAAACACTGATTATGGTTTTGGCATGGGTATTTGCGATTTTCAAACTTCGCAAGGATCCGACCAATAAAACTTGGCCTGTTGTTGCAGCAGTAATAGTCCTGGCAGTTTATCTTATTCCGCACAGTGTTCTCGGATCGGAGATTGACCACACCAAAACACTGAAACCCTAAGCATAATGGCGGTTATTACCATCGCAATTATAGCGTTAACGGCAATAGTATCCCTAATTGCTTTCAATAACCGGGAACTCTTCCGCAGGCTGGCATTTAATGCTTACGATATCAAGCGTTTTAAGAACAGTTACCGTTTCCTTTCGTACGCGCTGATACATGCCGATTGGGTTCACCTGCTGGTGAATATGATGGTGTTGTACTCGTTTGGGCGGATAGTTGAAGCGTATTATGGATTTTACTTTGGTGCTAAAGGGATTCTGTACTATATCCTGTTATATATCGGTGGTACTGCTTTATCGACACTTCCCTCCTATGGAAAGCATAAAGACGATTACAGCTATACTGCCGTAGGCGCTTCAGGGGCCGTTTCAGCAGTTTTGTTTGCCAGTATTATCTTTGACCCTATGAGTAAGATTATGATTTTTCCCATCCCTATAGGAATTCCGGCAATTATATTCGGACCGCTTTACCTGGCGTATTCGTGGTATATGGGCAAAAAAAACATCGATAATGTAGGGCACGATGTACATTTCTGGGGTGCCATTTTCGGTTTTGTTTTCACAATTGTACTTAAACCGGCACTTTTCGGAAACCTTTTGGCTATATTGACAGGAAGAGGCTGATTTTTGGTTGCTGGTTACTGGCTGCTGGTTGCAACTACAAATATTTATTTCTCATTTCCTACATCCGAATTCCGAATTCCGACATTTCTCAATTCATACCCGGATCCACAGGGAAATTAACCCATGGGGCATATTCATTGCCCAGGCTCATCACAATCTGTTTCCATAAATTCGACTGGCGGGCACCAAAAACAAAGCGTTTCTGCCCATTCACAACTATCCAGGAGTTTTCCTTCATTTCCCTGTCGAGTTGTTTAGCCTGCCAGCCTGAATACCCTGCATAAAACCGTATATCTTTTTCAGTTAGTTTTCCCGTGAAAATCAACTCTCTGATTTCCTTAATATTACCGCCCCAGTAGACTCCTTCAATTATTTTAAGACTATCCTTTACAATTTCGCCCTGCGAATGCACATAAAACAGGTTGTTTACCTGCACCGGTCCGCCAAGATACAAATCGGTATTAAAATCTCCGAATTCGCTGGTTACGGTGCTGAGTTTCACACGGGCCGGTTTGTTTACAATAAAACCAAAACTACCGTCAGTACCATGCTCAGCAAGCATTACCACCGACTTATTAAAAAAACGGTCGATAAGCGATGGCTGGCTTATGAGTATGGATCCGCTTACTGGCATCTGATCGGGTAAAATCATACCTGGAGTGCTGTTTTTCGAAATTCGTTTCAAGTAAATGAAGTAAACACCTTCTGATTGAGTAACGTTAAAATATACGCTAGATTGTATGTTTGTTATATCTTTGATGTTCAAATTTAAGTATAAAAACCATCAATCCGGTATTGAACCGGATAATAATTCAATCAAAATGTCGCCAGGCCAGGAGAAATTCAATCAATTCCGCGTGGAATACCCGTTCCTGGAATATTCAGGTTACCAGGCAACTGTTGACCAAACCGGGTTTCATGTAAGCTACGAATTTAACCTGGCAGGTAAATATATATTTCATCCGGGTTTCAGTATCCCAAAGAGGCGTTTCTTCACCGGATTCCCGACCGAAAGTTCGCTTCAAAGCCCTCTTTTCAGAAATCTCCTATCCCATATCGGGCTTATTGAACTGATAAGTTACTGGAAATTGGCATGCCCGCCATTGGTAATTATTAAAGGGCAGAAACTCAGCGCTGAGCAGGTCGCCTGGTGGAAAAATGTTTATTACCAGGGGCTTGGCGAGTTTTTCTACACGAATGCCATTACGACTTCCGTAGCGGAATTTATGGAAATTGAAACAGAAGGAGAAGTTTTTCTGCTTCAGCAGCCAGGTCTCGATGATACAGTAATTGTGCCTGTTGGTGGAGGAAAAGATTCGGTAGTAACACTGGAATTACTTATCAGGGAGAAAACAGTACGCCCGTTTATTATGAACCCGCGGGGAGCCACCCTCGAATGTGTGCGCGTGGCAGGATTCGGGAACGAAGGATTTATTGAAGTTAACCGCAGGCTTGATCCTTTGCTGCTCGACCTGAATGCCAAAGGATTCCTTAACGGGCATACTCCTTTTTCGGCATTGCTGGCTTTTTACAGCCTGTTGGCAGCTGCAATTTCAGGACACAGGCATATTGCACTTTCAAACGAATCGAGCGCCAATGAGCCAACGGTGGCAGGTACCGATGTGAATCATCAATACTCGAAATCGTTCGCATTTGAGTCGGATTTTCGTGATTATACCAGGCAGTTTATATCTCCCGAATTTAATTATTTCAGTTTCCTGAGGCCGCTTAACGAACTTCAGATTGCAAAAATTTTCGCCGAACAGATTAAATATTACCCGGTTTTCAAGAGTTGCAACGCCGGCAGTAAAACCGACAGCTGGTGCTGCAATTGCCCGAAATGCCTTTTTGCATTTACCATACTCAGCCCATTTATCCCTATTATGGAGCTGGTACATATTTTCGGGAAAAATCTTTTTGAGTTGCCTCAAATGCTGAAATACCTTAAAGAACTTACCGGTATTGACGAAGTTAAACCTTTCGAATGCGTGGGTACCATTGATGAAGTGAATGCTGCGCTTCACATGTTTATTGCCCGTTACAAGCATCAGAAACTGCCTTTGCTAATCGATTATTACAGCAACACAATCAACTTCAACCCGGGGAATACAGCACTTGAAGATAAAATACTGAAGGAGTTTAACCCTCAGCATTTTCTTGAACCTGATTTCCTGCGTATTGTTAATCAGAAGCTTAATGGATAAAATCCGGGTTCTTCTCGAAGGGAAACGTATCGCCCTGTTAGGCTTCGGGCGCGAAGGCCGTTCCTCCTATACTCTTATAAGGAGAATCCTCCCTCGACAGAAACTGACATTGGTCGATGATAATGAGAATGTTAGAAACGACCCCCAACTAACAAATGACCCTGACCTTCAATTTATCACCGGCGAAAATTGCCTTATAGCTATCGATGATTTCGATATTGCTATCAAATCGCCCGGTATTCCTTCAAACAGGCTTCCTATTGGATTACAAAAAGTAAAAATCTCTTCCCAAACTGACCTTTTCCTTCAATGTTATGGCAAACAAGTAATCGGTATTACCGGCACAAAAGGAAAAAGCACAACTGCCAGCCTGGTTTTTCACATCCTGAAAAACACCGGTCGAAATGCATTGCTGGTTGGTAATATCGGCATTCCTCCTTTCGATTGTATTGACGATATTGTTCCAGATTCGGTCGTTGTTATGGAATTATCATCACACCAGCTCGAATTTGTCACACATTCGCCGCATATAGCCGTATTGCTGAATCTTTTCCAGGAACACCTGGACCATTATCATTCCTACGATGATTATAAACTTGCTAAGCTAAATATTGCAAAATTCCAGGGAAAAGGTGACTTTTTCATCTACAACCGCGATAATGAAGCACTGAATACGCTGGTTGCCGGATCAGGAAGACTGAACCAGGAACTGCTGCCTTTCTCGCTCGAAACGGGAACAGCCTCATCAATCCGTAAAGTAAACAACTGGATTGAACTCAACACTGGTGGAACTAAAAACAAAATCTATGATACCAGGCTGGGCCAGCATTTAATAGGACATCATAATATCTATAACATAATGGCTGCATCTGCTGCATGCTACCTGGTAAATGTGAGCGCCGACGACATCAGTTCGGGGATTCGTTCTTTCAAAGGGCTTGAGCACCGCATTGAGCCGGTTGGCGAATATGAGGGAATCAGCTGGTATAACGATTCCATTGCAACCATACCCGAAGCTACTATCGAAGCCGTTAAAACTTTGAAAAATGTTGATACACTGATACTTGGCGGATTCGACAGGGGCATAGAATACAAGATACTCTATCCTTTCCTGGTTGGTTCAGGAATTTCGAATATAATTTTTATAGGTGCAGCCGGGACCCGTATAATGAACGAATTCAGCGAATACGGGGCATCAGCTATACGATTTTATACCGCTGCAGATTTTAGCGAGCTGATTGAAATAGCAAAGAAAGTGACAAAGAAAGGATCAGTATGCCTGCTTTCGCCGGCAGCAGCAAGTTATGATATGTTCAGGAATTTTGAAGAACGTGGAAATGTGTACAAAAAAAATGTGAGGAACCTGGGGCCCTCACAAAATTTCAAAGCGATATAAAGAATTGCGCTTAAGTTTTCAAGCTTAACCTTCCGTCTTTTTAACAGCTTTTTTCACTGCTTTTTTTTGGAGCAGCTTCTGCCTCTCCGGCAGCAACTTCGGCAACATCGGCAACCTTTGCAACCTTAGGTTTTGGCTCGGCTTTAGGTTTTTCTGAAACCATTGTTACTTTTTCTTCTGCTTCAACGGGAGCAGCTGCAACTAAAACAGCGCCCTTTGATTTTGAAGATTTTGGCCTGCTGACACCGAAGGAACCCATAATAATTTTGCCCCTGCGCGATTTTTTATCTCCTTTTCCCATGATTTATATTATTTAATTGTGTTTTGGTCGTGGCGTAAAATTAACACATTTGATGAGCAAAGCAAAATAAAAGAAATATTTTGTGAACGGGGACCTTAATAGAAAGGTTAATTAAATCTTTTAGAATCAAATAAATCGATACAGGAATGCCTGTTAAGACAGGGTTCCGGGGACTATACTGATGCTGAAAAAATATTTTCTCCTATCTGGCAGTATTGAAATATTCCTGGCAGAATTTTCGCTCAATTCCTTCGCTGTTAGTAACTGTATTACGGTACCATTCAAGGTAAATATCGGTTTGTTCTTCGCTGCTTAGCTGCCAGTCGGTCTTTTCGGCACGTATCCGTTCGGTAAAGTGAAAAAGACAAAGCGAAACCGAAACAGATATATTGAAGCTTTCGGTAAATCCATACATCGGGATACGGATAAAATCATCGGCTAGACTGCAAGCTTCATCCGTGAGGCCAAATTTTTCGGTACCAAACAATAAAGCGAATTTACTTTTCGAAACATCAAAATCCTGTATCGAAACAGCTTTCGGATCAGGTGTAGTGGCCACAATACGGTAACCTTCCTGTTTCATCTGGTTAATGCAGGCGGGTGTATTATTGTCGAGTACATTGTGCCTGTGAAGCGTAAGCCATTGGGCAGCTCCCAGCGAAACGTGCGGGTTAAATTCGTACTGGTACGAATTTTCGATAATATGTACATCCTGCACCCCGAAACAATCGCACGAACGAAGCACTGCACTGGCATTATGCGGCTGGTAAATATTTTCGAGCCCGACGGCAATATACCTGGTTCTTTCAGCTAAAACCTTGTCCATTAATGCATTGCGGCTATCGAGTTTCATACTCCTGAAAAAACGGCAAAGACTTTCTTTATACTCGTAATCCGTTTCCGGCTTATTCATAATCATCGTAATATTTATCTTCAGGCTGTTTAGTCCTTGCCAGCCATTTATCAAGGGTAAGCTCTTTGCACATGGCAGGTAAGCCAAATTCGTATGCGGGAATGGTTTTCCTTTCATAATTGTTCACCTGCCATTCGGTACGGAATCCTTCGGGGCTGGTCATAAACCTCCTGATTACCAGACCTTTTTCAACTTTATCCATGTAGAGTTTCGAAAACCGGTAATTCACGGTATTGTCTTCAGGATCAAGAAGGTGGACATACTGCAGAAAGACTCCAAGGTTGAAATCGGCCGACAGGTTTACTTCTTTGCTGAAGAAAAATTCCTCTATTAATTTTCCTGATTCCTCAACCCTGTATTTTTCAGTC
>CAISRK010000484.1 GCA_903887815.1 uncultured Bacteroidales bacterium
CGATATTCGTCGATGTATTTCATGCTTAGGGCAAAAGCGTTAGGATTGAGTGTTTCTGGTTTCTGGTTACTGGCTTCTGGTTACTGGCTTCTGGTTACTGGCTTCTTGTTACTTTTTCCTGAACCAGTGACCAGAAGCAAGTAACAAGTAACTATGTTTTAAGAATTATAAAACTATACCATTAATCAAGAATCTGGCCAGGCCTGCCTTTAACCTCATCCTGCAGCAGTTGCAGGGTTTCGGCCGCTTCGTCGGCATCCACCTTCTGGATGGCAAAACCGGCATGGAGCATGATGTAATCGCCGGGATTTACATCGTCGAGAAGAAGCAGGCTGGCTGTATATTCAACATCTTCGATCGTAACAAGGGCGGTTGTCCCGTTAACACTTATTACCCTGGCTGGTATGGCTAAACACATTGTAGTTCCCTTCTTTTTGATGCAACAGCTAATTGCCCGAGGGCAATTCCACCATCATTGGTGGGCACAGTTGCGTGTGAATAAACTTCGAAATTATTTTTTTGCAGGATTCCGAGGGTTCCTTCCAAAAGGTATTTGTTTTGAAAAACCCCTCCGGAAAGAACTATCTTGTTGATTCCTTGTTTCAGGCTGATGGCCGCCACAGTTTCAAAGATAACCAAAATTATTGTATTGTGAAATTTTGTCGCAATTATTGGCTTTTCGATCCCAAGGTTGATATCGTTAACGATCCCACGGATAGTAGCATCGAAGCTGATGGTTTCACCGGATAAATAAGTATAGCTTTGGCTGCAATTGTCAACCAAAATCGATTCAAGCCGCATCGGGCCTTCCGCCTGAAAAGTAGCTACTTGCACCAGATCTAGAAGAGAAGCTACACAATCGAACAGCCGCCCGGCGCCGGAAGTCAGCGGACAATTTATTTTCCGGCCGATCATCTGAACCAGCATCCCCACTTTGTCAGGATCAAGTTGATTTGTAAAAGGGAGATTCAGTTTTGTAAAATCGTTTCCATATACTTTTACAAGATAAGAAACGGCCATCCGCCAGGGTTCTCCGGAAGCACTGTCGCCTCCGGGCAGTGGGATATATTCAAAATGGGTTATTCTTTCAAAATCATTCAGGTCGCATACCATAAATTCACCACCCCAGATATGCCCATCGGAACCATAACCAGTGCCATCGAGGGCTACGCCTATCACTTTTTCGTCGAGAAAATGCTCGGCCATGCAGGACGCAATATGGGCATGGTGATGCTGCACCTTCACTACAGGGAAATCACCGAATTCAAGCCCGGTCCGGGTCGAAATATAGGCCGGGTGCTTATCGACTGCCAGGAGTGAGGGCTTTACCCGGAACAATTGCAGGAAACGATCAAGCGTGCTTTCGTAAAACTGCGTGGTCTCAATCCCCTGCAGGTCACCGATATGCTGGCTCAAAAAGGCTTTCTTCCCTTTGCCAACGCAAAAACAGTTAGTAAGTTCGGCACCGAAAGCGATTATCCCATCGGTATTATAAGCAGTGCGGACAGGCGCCGGCACATACCCCCTCGAACGGCGGAATATGCGTTCTTTCCCACCGATGATCCTGACAACGGAATCGTCGGTACGGTTAAAAATATCGCGGTTATGCAAAACAACAGCATCAACTAAAGGTCCGAATTGTGAAAGTGCTTCCTCATTTTCGATTAAAATAGGCTCACTGCTGAAATTGCCGCTTGTAAGCACAATGGCGGTCGTAGCCAGTTTTTCGAATAACTGGTATTGGAAAGGCAAATACGGAAGCATTACACCTAACAAATTTAGCTTTGCATTTAATCCAACTGCAAGTTTATAGCCGTTTAAGCCTTCTTTCTTCTTTAGCAATACAATTGGTCTCCGCCATGAAACAAGTGACGCTTCCTCGGTTTCATTTACAAAGGCGACTGCTTTCAAATCCCCAAGACTTCGGAACATTACGGCAAAGGGTTTGCCTTCACGGCTTTTCAGCCTACGCAAATTCTCAACAGCCGTTTCATTGAAGGCATTACAGGCCAGGTGCATTCCACCGAGACCTTTAATCATTAAGATTCCGCCACTATCGATGCTTTGCGAAACTTGACAAGTGATTTCATCAATATCTTCAGAGATGCTTATGTTTTTTATAAACAGTTCATAATGAGGGCCGCAAAGGGAACAGGCTGTTGGCTGCGCGTGAAACCTGCGGTCGGTAATGTTTTCGTATTCATGCCGGCATTCGGGACACATGGCAAATGGTTTCATCGTCGTTTTGGCACGGTCGTAAGGCAGATCTTTGATAATAGTGAACCGGGGACCACAGTTGGTACAATTCACAAAAGCATATGCAAGGCGGGAACCGGGTTTACGGATATCTTCAAGGCATTCATCACAAACTGCTATATCCGGACTTATTTCGGTGATTTCATCCGAAACATCGTTGCTGTGCATGATGCTGAATTCCGGGAATTTGGTTGTTTCAATTTCGTCAACTACAATATTTTCAATTGCAGCAGCAGGCGGGGTTTCCTCGCTAAGAGCGCATAGGAACTGATCAATATTTGACGAAGAACCCGATACCACAATCTTTACATTCTCGTTCGTATTCTGCACCCATCCGCTGAGGGCGTGCCTGGTGGCAATCCTGAACACAAACGGGCGGAACCCAACACCCTGCACCAGGCCGGTGACTGTTACATGTAAAGTTTTTTCTTTCAACGTATCTTTCTTATTCAATTATGTAAAAGTATGCATATTTATATTTAAATTTACTCTCAAAATGTTTTAGATGCTAACTTTTCTCACCGGCTTAATTGCAAGTGTGGCTCATGTGGCAACCGGACCGGATCACCTGGCCGCAGTTACGCCTTTGGCTATCGACAGCCGTAAGAAATCGTGGCTGGTTGGATTTTCGTGGGGGCTAGGTCATACAATCGGTATGATGCTGATCGGCTTCTTATTCATATTGTTTAAAGAATATCTTCCAATTAAAGCAATATCGAGGCATAGCGAAACTGTAATTGGTATTTTGCTGATCATGATCGGATGCTGGGCGTTGCTGCGGATATACCTGCGCCACGCTCATAGCAGCAGGCCGCATGCTCATTTTCATACAGATCCATACTTATATACTCATATTCATAAGCATACACACAGTGTTAAGCCTGCCTTCGACCTTATCAGGAATGACAGTCCGGTTCATGCTCATAATCATCTGCATGTGTATAATCAGGAGCACGGACATAAGCATGAACCGCATCATGATCACGGGCATGGCCACGATCATGTGCACACGGGTAAACTGAAACAAAATGTTTTTACCGCTCTTGGTATCGGCGTTGTGCATGGATTTGCCGGTTTCAGTCATTTGTTCGCACTGCTTCCATCACTGGCTTTGCCTACCGTTTGGGCTTCGGTGATTTATGTCTCGGCATTCGCTTTTGGTACTATACTTACGATGGTTATTTTCGCTTTTATACTTGGACTGGTAGCTTTCCAGTCCGTTGTGAAAGATAAGCAGGTTTTCCTGAAACGATTTACAATGGGAGGTGCATTCCTGGCGATAGCGATCGGGATTTTGTGGATTATTCATCCGGTGTAGTTAATTGACAATTGACAATGGATAATTGAAAATGGTGTTGATGGGTTGATAGGTTGATGGGTTGATAGGTAATTGACAATTAATAATGGACAATTGAAAATGGTTGCGGATGGTTCAAGATACTAGAACAAGTTACCAGAAACCAGATTCCAGTAACCAGTAACCAGTTTCTTCAATAGTAAAAAGTAGGTTAAAGCGATTCGCTGGCTTGATTTCAGGCAGTTACCCGCTCCAGGATTTTCTTACCGGTCCAGTGTCCCATTGAGAAACTTCCCTGAAGCAAAAAGCCGCCGGTAGGAGCATCCCAGTCGAGCATTTCGCCAATGGCAAAGCAATTTGGGAGTTTTTTGAATGAAAAATCAGGATTCATTTCACTGAGATCAATTCCGCCAACGGTTGATATAGCTTCTTCAACCGGGCGCAGCGATTGAACCGGAATGGCGATTTGTTTTAAACTGCCGGCAAACAGTTCCGGCGACAGAAACGTTTCTTTCGATGTAAATGCTTTTATAAGTGCGAGTTGTGCGCTGTCGAGGTTGAATATGGCAGCGTAATTTTTTGTTGTAGCTGCTGTTTTGCCTTGAGCCTTCTGCAGCAATTGTTCGCGGCTGTTGAATGGTTTCAGGTCGAGGATTATTTCCACTGCCTCATTCGCATTAAGCGATTTCCTGATTTCGGGAACCACCGGGTAAATGGCGTTTCCTTCGAGCCCGTATTCGGTTATAAGCACTTCGCCTTTCCGGCTTACATTATTTACAGAAACTGCTATGTTTTTCAAGGGTTTGCCGGTATGGTTTGCTGATATACTTTCGGGCCAGCTGATATGAATCCCGCAATTCGAGGACTCGAAGGGCACGGTTTTAATTTTGATCTTATCGAATATCTTACGCCACTCACCTGTCGACCCAGTCACCGGCCAGGATGCGCCGCCAAGAGCGAAAATGAAATAATCGGCTTCAATTGTAATTTTCTTTATACCGGCTTTCACAACCACATTCTGAGCGGCATCAATACCGGAAAATGCATAGATC
>CAISRK010000485.1 GCA_903887815.1 uncultured Bacteroidales bacterium
CCAGTTTGGCATTTACCCGGCTCTTTGGGAACTGTTTTACACGAATGGTCTTGAAAAGCGGGTTAAGGCTTACGGTTATAGTGTCGCCTGCCTTAATTTCCTTCGAAGCTTTTACGTTGCTGCCATCAATTTTCACTTTACCGGCTTTGCATGCATCGGTAGCCAGGCTTCGCGACTTGAACAGCCGCACTTCCCACAGCCATTTGTCGATACGAAGTGATTCGTTTTCCATTTACTGATAATGGGATTGATTTATTAGCTTAAATACCCGACTTCCATCTTCCATCTTCCAACTTCCGTCTTCTGACTTCCGACATCAGACATCCAACTCTCGTCTTCTTACTTTTTCCTGAAATACACCTCCATCGGCGCACCTGTAAAATTGAATTCTTCGCGTATACGGTTTTCGGCGTAGCGTTTATATGGATCTTTTACGTACTGCGGAAGGTTGCAGAAAATTACGAAACTGGGATAGGAGGTTTTAATCTGGGTAATGTATTTGATCTTGACCTCTTTGCCTTTGATAAATGGCGGCGGAGTTCCGGCAAAAATAGGCAGGAGCACATCGTTAAGTTTACGGGTCGGGATGCGTTTTATGCGGTTGTTGTAAACGGCCGTTGCTTCCTCAAGCGCTTTGTGAATGCGTTGTTTGTTTAGCACCGAAGTAAAAACAATAGGAACATCCGAAAATGGAGCAATGTTTTTGCGGATAGCTTCTTCGTAATACTTATGGGTATGGGTGTCTTTTTCAACAAGGTCCCATTTGTTTACAATTATAACAATTCCTTTGTGGTTGTTCTGTGCCAGGCGGAAAATATTCATATCCTGCGATTCCCAGCCGGTGGTTGCATCAATCATGATGAACACAACTTCGCTGCTTTCGATGGCACGGATCGAGCGCATTACCGAATAGAATTCGATATTTTCGGTTACTTTGGCTTTACGACGCAGGCCGGCAGTATCGACCAGCAGGAAATCGAAGCCGAATGAATTGTAACGGGTATAAATGCTGTCGCGCGTTGTGCCGGCGACAGGAGTAACAATATTACGTTCAACACCAAGAAGCGCATTTACGAACGACGATTTGCCGACATTAGGGCGCCCGACAACAGTGAATTTCGGAAGGTCGGGCAGCGTTTCGGGCCGGTCAATATCAAATTCTTTAACTATTTCGTCGAGCAGGTCGCCTGTTCCGCCACCGTTTGATGACGAAATCCCGTAAACCTCTTTAAATCCAAGGCTATAAAAATCCGAAACCTCGTGAAATTTATCAGGACTGTCGATTTTATTAACAGCCAGGAAGGCTTTTTTGGGCGAACGCCGTATCATTTTGGCCACATCCTTATCCAGGTCGGTAAGCCCTTCGCGTGCATCGACCATGAAAAGGATAACGTCGGCTTCTTCGATGGCCAGTTCCACCTGCTTTACGATCTCGCTTTCGAAAACATCTTCGCCACCGATAACAACACCGCCGGTATCGATAATTGAAAATTCAACGCCGTTCCAGTCGCTGTGGCCGTAATGGCGGTCGCGGGTTACACCGCTGGTAGGATCCACGATAGCCTCGAGCGATCCTGTCATACGGTTAAAAAAAGTGCTTTTGCCAACATTTGGCCGGCCGACAATGGCCAGGATATTTCCCATGAGTAATTTATTCTTTGATCGGTTTAAATCGAATAATCAAGTAAATCAGGTATTTGCAACCCGAAGATTAACCCGTAAACTGATTTGTAATTTTTTGCAAAGGTAACCTAATTCCGGCAGCTTTTCAAGTATACTCCTTAATAAGGCTTTCGTGCATTGAAATGAAAGTTGTACTTTTGACCATGCTTTCGCAAGTCCGTTGAGGCATTTTCCTGAATTCTTCCTGAATGTTATATTTTTGCTCATCAATACAAATCAGAATCTTTATGAAAAGGCTGAAACTTAAGATCATTATTCCTTTGCTGTTCGTTTTCCTGGCTAACGTTAATTGCTTCGGGCAGGTTACACCCAGACAGGTGGATTCGCTTGTAGCCTATGCTATGACTAAGTTCAATGTAGCCGGCCTGGCTATAGGGATAGTTAAAGACGGTAAAATTATACTTGCCAAAGGATATGGTGTAAAATCCGTTTCAACGAAAAGCCCTGTGGATGCGCATACTGATTTCGCCATCGCATCGAATAGCAAAGCATTTACAACTGCAGCCTTGTCGATTCTGGTTGAAGAGGGGACAATAAATTGGGATGATAAAGTAAAGAAGTACATTCCCGAATTCACAATGTACGATCCTTATGTTGCCGAAAATTTCAATATCCAGGATTTACTCACTCATCGCAGCGGGCTTGGTTTGGGAATGGGCGACCTGATGATTTTCCCTGATGGATCCGATTTTACCATGAATGACATACTTGGAAGTTTCCGGCATTTTGAACCTGTTTCGGCTTTCCGAACCAAGTATGATTACGATAATCTTCTTTACCTGGTTGCAGGGGAGGTAATTAAGCGGGTTTCGGGTATGGCTTGGGAGGATTTTGTTACAAAACGCATTTTCGAACCTCTGAAAATGGATCATACGTATGCTTCGCTGGCTAAAATGATCGATAAAAGTAATCTTTCGGCTCCCCATTCGTCCGAAACCGGTGCGCTGGTTGTTCTGCCCAACTATGCCGATATGGTAAACGGCGCAGCCGGAGGAATTTATTCCAATGCCGATGATCTCTGCCAGTGGATGATGGTTCAGCTGAATCACGGCAAATATGGGAGTTCGCTGGAAAAGAAGCTGTTTAGCCCCGAGAGCCAGCACGAAATGTGGAAAATACATACGGTTATTGAAACGAACCCGTTTTCGCGGTTTAATTCGCATTTCCATGGCTACGGTTTAGGATGGGACCTGTCCGATTTAAAAGGCAACCTGAAAGTGGAACATACAGGCGGTTTTCCCGGAATGCTTTCGAAAACAGTGCTGATACCTGATATCAATCTTGGCGTGGTTATACTTACCAATACAAGCAACGACGGGGCTGGCGTTTTCGGTTCTCTTTCCAATTCAATTGTGGAGGCATATCTTGGGATGGATGATTTTGGCTGGATCGATAAATATGCAGCACGTTTTGCTTCGATGAAGGCAAAAGGCGATTCGGTTGCTGACCAGGTTTGGGCAGCTGTTGCAAAAGCTGATAAGTCTGCAGTAAATGAAAGCAATTACCAGGGTATGTATGCCGACAAGTGGTTTGGCAAAATGGAAGTTTACAAAAAGGACGACAAGCTTTGTATCCGGAGCCTTCGTTCACCCAAACTTACAGGTACCATGTACTTTTATAAAGCCAATACCTTTGCGATAAAATGGGATTACCGCGATATGGAATGCGATGCTTTTGCCATGTTCAGCCTCGATGAAGAAGGCAAAGCACAAGAGCTGAAAATGAAAGGAATTTCACCAAACATCGATTTTAGTTTCGATTTCCAGGATCTGGATTTGCATAGGGTGAAATAAGTAAAATTCATCCGGGTTTGTGTTTCCTGCATAGGCCATTACAGTTTAATCCCTGTTGAATTTGCTGGCAGTTTTATTCAAAATCCTGTTCCTGTTTTGGCCTGGGCCGGAATTATGGGTTTTCCGTATCGGCCTCATCTAACGGATTTTGGCCGGACCTTTTCTTCATAAATACCGGCCATGTTAATGGATTAAAGTACTTCCCGTACCGGGCAATCACCTGTTTGCCGGCCACAGCTATACCTGTCCACCAGGTAATTTCACCTGTAATAATAAGCGCAGTTACATATATTCCTTTCTTCGTCAAAGAGATTGGGAAAAACGGTACAGCCAAAATCAGGCCAAACGAAATGCCGGATAGAATAATAAGGGCCACTGCGATAATTAGTATCGATCGGGAATTCAGTTGTTTAAGCATTCCGCTAAATTTTTCTTTTTTAAAAAGGGACAAAATCGAAGTGCCGTGACGAGCTCCCGTGAAGTTCTCCATTTGACAGTTTTAATTCTGCTGTTGTGATAGTATTAAAAGGATTTCCGGCTTCTTTTGTTCAATTCGCCCGGTTCAGGAATCAGAAAATCCCCCATTCGTTCAAATGGTTATTCTTCCGGCTGCTTACTTTATTCCCTTCATATAGTATAATACCGGTCCAAACCGTTAAATTGCATATTACTAGTGGAAATTCGGGAACCTCTCCAAAGGATGTTCCTTATTTTTCCACCGTTTTCTGCATTTTTTTTTATTCTCACTTTGTCAAATTTTTTACTAGGTATTTAGAATTGTATTTACATAACTTTACAATCCCAATCTATTGTTGATATGGTCGGAATTATTGATTCAGAATAAATACTTTGCATGATGATAAATTCGAAAATAATCACTCAGCAAGGCAGTTTATTATTGCCGAAACTTGTCATTTGTTTTTCGGTTTTCATCCTGTTGTTTGCATGCACCAGTACTCCCCACGATGTACCTGTTGCAAGTGTCGAGGCGGGAAAGAACAGTAATGATTCCACTATGCAATTGCATACTGTTACCTTTTTGCCTTATTGGGTAGCCGGCGCCCAGTTTGCAGGGTATTATGTGGCGGAGGAAATGGGTATTTACAAAAAGTACGGAATCAAATTATCAGTTATTCAATATCAGCCTTTTATAACTTCATCCGACCTTATTAAAGAAGGCAAGGCCGATTTCGCAGCACTTTGGCTCTCCAATGCAATTCAACTTAAAGTTTCAGGAACCGATATTGTAAATATTGCCCAACTCTCGTCACGCTCGTCGCTCATGCTGGTGGCCAAAAAGAAAAGCGGTATCAAGACCCTGCAGGACATGAATGGCAAAAAAGCGGGTATATGGAGTGGCTTTGAACTCCAGCCGAAAGCGCTTTTTAAAAAATACAACCTGGATGTTAAAATCATTCCTATAGGCAGCACAAACAATCTCTTTTTAATGGATGGAGTAGATATTACCAATGCTAACTGGTTTGACGAATACCATTCCATATTGAATTCGGGGTATAATCCCGATGAATTGAATACTTTTTTCTTTGCCGACTATGGGATGAATTTCCTGGAGGATGGAATATATTGTTTGTCAGGAAAACTAAAATCCGATCCGGAGTTTTGCCGCAATTTTGTGAAGGCTACACTCGAAGGATGGATGTTTGCTTTTAATAACCCGGAAAAAGCCCTTGATATTGTTGTGGAATACACATCAAAAGCCAATATACCTGTAAACCGTATCCATCAGCGCTGGATGCTCGACCGGTATAAAGACTTGTATATTCCCAAAGGGAAATCAGCCATAAATACCAGCTTTTCGGTTACCGATTATCAGTTTAGG
>CAISRK010000486.1 GCA_903887815.1 uncultured Bacteroidales bacterium
CCTTAAACCGTTGTTTACAAGAGGTTTCGTCTGGAAAACTTTCAATGAAATTGATCAGATTCACGTCATAAAATTTTCCATAAGATAGCATCTTTATTTATCTTTACCGATACTCATTTAATTTAAAAGCTGAATTATTTTGAATTTTGATTAAAATTCAATTATTTAAGTATATTTGTACTTAATTACCCTGTTAATAGAACAATCAAACTAAATCGGTATGAAAAAAGCAATTACTCTCATCATCTGCAGTGTTTTAGCTGTTTCCACTTTATTTACTTCCTGCAATTCAGGTGGGAATGATAGTAACAATCCAGCTGCCCAAACCGACCAACAGGCGCCTTTGGCAGGCCAGTCGGGAGTGCAGGATGATGCTTCGCAGAAAGACATTGTAAAAGTAGCTATAGGATCACCGGACCATACTACACTTGTGGCGGCCTTGAAGGCAGCTGGTTATGTAGATGTACTTTCTAATGCCGGGCCGTTTACTGTATTTGCTCCAACGAATGCTGCATTCGACAAATTACCGGCAGGCACGGTCGATGGGCTTTTGAACCCTGAGAAAAAAGCTGATCTTCGCAATATACTTGAATACCATGTGTATGTCGGCAAACTCGACCAGTCATTTTTCAAGGATGGCCAATTGCTCGGCATGGTTAATGGCGGAAAGGTAACACTAAGTGTAAAAGAGGGTAAAGTATCCGTAAACGGGGCAAATATCGTAGCATCCGTTCCCTGCAGCAACGGTATAATCCATATAATTGATGCAGTTCTGCTACCGCCGGACAAAAAATAAAAAAAGAATTGTATTAAATTTTCCTGGGTTGTCGAAGGTTTGATCCGGGATTTATTCAAGTAGGAAAGGGGAAAAAAATTCCTGTTTTTTACAGGTTTTTCTTGTTGAATATCCTCACTGCAAATAAGATAGGAACAACAATCCACAATACCATTACCGTAATTGATAAAACAATACCAAGGGAGGATCCAAAAAACTGGTTGAACACTGCTCCTGTATAACCTAATAAAGCAGAAATATCCATTTTAAGAAGAACCATAATCCGTGCAAGGTCGACAGGATTGAGGCAACTCAGAAAAATAGTGAACTTTTCGAGAGGATAATCAGTGAATGCAAACAACACCATTAATACAACTCCATCAAAAATCAGGGTGAAATAAAACCAGAGCAGCATTGCTATGCCTATGCCGCGGGTTTTGTCTCTGGTTATTACCGATGACAGAAAAGCTAAAGAAACAAATCCGAGGGTCAGCAGGCTGCCAGATATAATAAACTGCCAGCCGACAGCTGAGTTCTCGAACATTATTACCGGTAGACCTATCCCGAGTAGGAATGCAGCCAGCAACGAAACACTAACACCTGCATATACGCCCAGTAGAATATCTTTCCGTTTTAATGGCTGGGCTACAAGCAGCTCAATGAATTCATAGGAATTAAAAAAGTATATTGTTGTAAATAAGATACTTACCAGCGGAACCACAATCAGCAACACAGTTAGCAAACTACTTAAGCCTTTGGAGACATCTTCATTCATCATAAATAATCCAAACGAACTTATGGAAAGCAATATAACGTATGCCAGGAGTATACGGTTCCTGAATATGTCATGAAGAACATATTTGATGATCTTGCTCATAACTTATTGGAGTAAATGAAAAAGTGCCTGACTTAATTTGGATGCGCCAGTTTCAGTTTTAATTTCTGCTATACTCTTATAAAACAGGGCCTCCCCTTCGACAATGTAAGCAATTTTTTCGGCAATTTCTTCAACCTCACTCATAATATGGGAAGTTACAAGGACAAGTTTCCCGGCTACTTTTGCTTTCCTGATCTTTTGTTTCAGTATTTCTGATGCCAGGGGATCGAGACCGGCTGTTGGCTCGTCGAGGATTATCACATCAGGATTGAATAAAAAGGCCA
This sequence comes from uncultured Bacteroidales bacterium, assembly GCA_903887815.1. GTDB lineage: Bacteria > Bacteroidota > Bacteroidia > Bacteroidales > UBA4417 > UBA4417. Next base: position 1,937 of record CAISRK010000486.1, read on the forward strand.
GTGCTGCGCTCACTTTTTGCCTTGTGCCACCCGAAAGTGCCCTCATGGGTTTACGGAACATTTCGCCTAGCTTGAAGGCTTCAACCAGTTCCAAATCAAATTGACCCTCGGTACGGGTTCGGCCCAGGTCTTTCATCATTTCGAAAAGATAACCCATTCGCATATTATCAGGGTAACGGCCGATCTGAGGCATATAACCGATCTTTCGTTTATACGTAACATCACCTTCAATATCATTGCCAGCAAACTTAATACTGCCGCCATCCGGAATAACCATCCCCAACAAACATTTAATCAGAGTGGTCTTACCCGATGCGTTTGGACCAACTAATGCAACAACCTGATTCAGGTCGAAACTCAGGTTTACTCCCCGTAATACCTGGAATTTTCCATAACGTTTTTCTAATCTCTCAATCTGTATCATATCCGTATCACTTGCATTGACGGTTCATTATCAGTCAGGTTAACATAGCCCAACGTTGGCAAGGCTCTTTCAGCCTGATCGAGGAGTTCAGCCATAAAACTCCTTAAGAGAAAAACAGCCGAAGGCAATCGCTCAATAATCTGGGAATACAGACTTACAGGCCTGTATGGGATATCTCCTTTCCGGTCGCGGTTAAGATCATAACCTTTATATTTATCCCAATAATTCCCCTTAAGATAATTCATGTTTTCAGTCCCGTTTGTTGTAAAATCGAAAGTATTGCCCATGAAATTATTCAGCATGAAAGTATCTTTTTCGCAATCGGCAAG
>CAISRK010000487.1 GCA_903887815.1 uncultured Bacteroidales bacterium
CGATCCTTTCATGCCGTCATTGATGGTACTGCTTACGATGGTTCCTACTACTTTCCCGAGAATCATATCCTAATTGTCTTTCCGGTATGTGAATCTGCCCTCTTTTTCGATATTATCAACAATAGCAATAATAGTTGAATCGGCGGGTTTTCCCTGGGTAGTATCGGTAAACCTGGCACTACTGCCTGAAACATAAAAAACAATTTCACCTGTGCCTGCTCCCACGCTGTCCATAGCAACAACGAAATCATTCTTACCCTGCATAGTTACAGGATCGATTTTTTCGAGAAGTAAAAACCTGATTCCCTCAATTTTAGGCGCCTTATGGCTCGAAACTACCGTTCCGACTACTCTTGCCAGTATCATTCTGTTTCGGTTATTGATTTATACCCGGCAAGCGGGAAATGATCCGGGCTGCCAGTGAAATTTTCATTAAATAGCTTTACAACTGCGTATTGGCGGTATCCAAAACCATGTATTTTTAATTTCGGAACAAGGAACTAAGCGAAGCGATCTCATGAGCTCTTTTGGAAATAAGCAAAGAGCGAATAATGCTGATTTACGATTTATGAAGTTCTTGGATATGCTGTTTTCAGGATACTTCTAAAATCTAAAATCGGTAATCATTATTCGATATTCACATCTGACCAGCATATCTGACTCATGGGCAGAAACTTTCTATTTACCTCCCCTGCCTAATGGCAAAGCACTGTCGACATTGGTATGAGGACGCGGAATAATATGGGACGAAACAATTTCGCCCACTTTTTGTGCTGCCTGCACACCTGCATCAACGGCTGCCCTAACGGAAGCCACATCGCCACGTACAATTGCCGTAACATATCCGCCACCGATTTTTTCGAAGCCGATAAGTTCAACTTTTGCTGCTTTCACCATTGCATCCGAAGCTTCAACCATAGCAGCAAAGCCCCTGGTTTCGATCATTCCCAATGCGTCTGAAGTATTATCATTCATAATTTATATCTTTTTAATTTGTTTAGATTTAGATTTCAGTTTATTCTTAAGTTTTCTGCTAAGGGTGCTGAGTCCCCGGTATTATCTTATTCTTTGTAAATTTTGCCTTTTCTAAAGTAATTTATCTCCAATTCTCTGCACCGGGCACTGTGCACTGAGCACTACTTAGCTCCTAGATGCATTAGTTTTTCCCAACAGAAACAGTCAGTCATTTAATAATCAACCCTTCCCGATATTTCGGCCAGGCGTTTTTCGACACTGTTTTTACATTCGAGCACTTCGGCTTCGTCGCCGGCAATATATACCCTGCCAAACTTCCCGAATCCGGTAACATCCACTATATTAATACGGGCTGTTTTTTCGGCTTCGTTGGCTGCATAATAGGCATAGCCTGCAGGTTCAACTTCCAGTACGAAAAGCGTATCGCCTTTTAAAAGCATCATTCCATAGCGTGACCTGTTTATCAACTGCGCATGGTGATCTTCCACGTTTTTGATCAGCTGGCTTGTAAGGATGCGTGGCTTCAGCCTTTCCTCCTCCGTTTTTTCGATTGTACGAAGCACGGCTTCGCCGGCCATACGCACGTCGCCCTGGCTGTCGGAATGTACTTCGAGCATACCGTATGCCCTTTCGACAATCTGCATGCCGGGTTTTACATTGGTCGCTTTTAGAGCTATATCGGTAAGAGTATTGATCTCTATTCCGGGGGCTATTTCGATAATGCAACATGCCTGTCCGCTAACCGGAAGGTATCCTCTCGATACCGTTCCCAGGTACGAAGCCATCTGCAATTGCAGGGAATCAATAAAAATGTATGTCCTCAGGTCTATCATGGTTATTTCGCTTTATGGGTTTGTCGGGCGCCGAGAGGCAGTATTCTGTCAACATTCTCGTGGGGCCTGGGTATAATATGAGTTGAAATAATTTCGCCTACTCTTTGGGCTGCCTGTACACCGGCATCGACAGCCGCTTTAACTGCTGCCACATCGCCGCGCACTATTGCGGTAACATACCCTCCACCGATTTTTTCGAAGCCGATGAGTTCGACTTTTGCTGCTTTAACCATGGCATCAGAGGCTTCGACCATAGCTGCGAACCCTTTGGTTTCGATCATCCCAAGGGCTTTCAATTCATCATTTTCCATACTATTTTTCTTTTTTAATTCGTATTAGGTTTGCGACATACCGGTGAGGCCTTTAAAAATCAGGAGAGTTTTTCGAATCTGATTTCTGCTTACCGGGATGTGAAGCTGTACATAGTAAAAAGAGGGATTAAAAGGTATAGGAATGCGGATCATTCAAGCGGCAAATATATTTCATTATCATTTGTGACCGATAAAAGTACTAAAACATTTCCTGTTTTCAAAATACAATACGATAGGAGACATTCAACAAACCATTCATAGCGCACCCGCGAAGCGATTTCAGGAGCTGGAGACGGACTCATCGTGCATCTTCCTTAACTTTCAGCGATCTTCTCAATCCGGGAAATATTTCCAGATTCCTAAAACAGCAGTACTTTTTAGCTCAATCCAACGTTAGTAATAAAACAAAACGTCAAAAAAACCGAATTGCCGGCAGCGGCTTTTTCGCTGAACCGGGAGTGAAAATAAATTCAGGAAACAAAAAAAACTAAACTGCTGATTGTTTTCATTTTAATTATACTTTTGCACGCTTTTTGAGAGATTGTTTCTGTAATAATCTTCTAACTGTGGCAAGTGCCTGTTTTTAATGGGAAAACCACCAAATGGGGGACTTTAATAGAGGATTAATAAATTTTAACTTATTTAGAATCGTTGTTAGAATATATTAACCAGCTGTTTTCATGCATGTTACAGTATTGATAAAAAAAATAAATACAAACCACGGATTTTTTTTAGACGAAAATCACAAAGTTGTATTAACTTTACTTTACACAATGGCAAACCACAATTATCTGACTATATGTCAGTAGAATTGTATCAGGAAGGTTTAGTGCATTCGTGGATTGTGACAAGCCAAAAAATCAGGGTGAAGCATACTAAGGCTCTATACTCCCAGTGCCAAATGTTCTTTAATTGAATTGACCCAAACAAAATAAAGCTAACAGAAGTACTTTAGAAAGGTACGAATACTCGAATAATGCCCGCGGAATGAAAAAGAATGAAAATTTCAAGGATTACCCTTTACACAATACACTGAAGAAGATTTTCGGATTTGAGAGTTTCAAGGGTAACCAGGAAGCGATAATACGCAATTTACTTGCCGGTAACGACACATTTGTCATCATGCCAACAGGTGGAGGTAAGTCGATGTGCTACCAGTTGCCTGCAATGATACTGCCCGGAACAGCCATAGTTATAAGCCCGCTCATCTCACTCATGAAAAACCAGGTTGATGC
>CAISRK010000488.1 GCA_903887815.1 uncultured Bacteroidales bacterium
ACCTGGCCGGATTTAAAGGCATGAGCCCCGATAATCTCGGATTACTGGCTGAAGTTGTATGCCAATTTGGGATTTCGGCGCAGGATAACCTAAACAGAAAATATCTTGAAAAGGCTTTGCTGCTTTATGAATTATGCTGCGATACCGACAAAACATTCTCAGGCGAGAGAGAAAACAGGATGCAGGAAATCAGGCAGTTGTTATAATCCGGGGTTTGCCTCCTTTGCAGTTATTAAGAAGGAATGCTCCGTTTTCGGACTTTGAAGAAAGGAGAGCATCCAGCACTAAGATGAAACAATTGTCCGAAACAGCGCCCGGAATACACAGAAGGTTAAAATCAAAAATATGAAATTAAAAATCCTTTCTTTAATTGCTTTTGGAACAGCGGTTCTGGGTTTGGCAATCCTGCTATATAAGGACCTTGTTTTTTCTGACAACCCGATTACTATTGCTATCCAGCTATTTTCGGTAGCGTTTATGATCTGGGCGCGTATTACATTCGGCTTCCGGAGTTTTCATGCAGCAGCAAATACAACTAAGGGTAAGCTTATAACAAACGGACCGTACCGCTGGCTCCGGCACCCCATATATGCAGCTGTGATTTATTTTTCCTGGGCTTCGGTAATAGCTTTTCCGTATCTTATAACAATAGGGGCAGTTATTTTAATCAATGGTGGCCTCTTTATAAGGATGTTGCTCGAAGAAAAGTCGCTTCGGCTTACATACGACAACTACGCGGAGTATTCGAAACGCACTAAAAGAATAATCCCCTTCCTGGTTTAAGACTTTAAGAGCGGAGCACTTGCTATTTCCGGTTTATTTGTGCCTTTGATCAGCACAACGACAACCATCAGTTTTATTACCCGAAAATACGATTCACCACTAAAAACCCATACGATGAAGACAAAAAATTTCTTATCCTGTGTCGCACTTGTGGTACTGTGCAGCTGGACCAACCCGGCTCAGCCGGAATTCCTGGTTTTAAATTCAACACAGTTGAAATCTCTTGGAATTGTACTTAATGAGGATGGGGTATTTTACAAAAACTTCAACCCTGCCTGGAAACAGGATAATGCCGTTTACTCCTGCCTGAGTTTTTATTGCTGCAGCGATAATTATTTAACTACAGGTCACTACGCTGAGACAGATGTTATTACTGCAAAAACCAGGGATCAAAAAGCGTTACTTAAACTGGAAACCAGCCGGAATGATTTTTATCCTTTGTTAATCGGTAACACAAAAGGGGAAATGAGTCTTGATGATGAAACTCTGGCAAAAGACATGAAACTCTTTCCGGTAGCGATCTGCATGAGCGAAACAAAACTCAGAAGCCGCACTGATACGGTCGTTGTTTGGTTCAAACCCAGCGATGCGTTACAGAAAGCATTACCTGCTGGCATTAAAATGAAAGACTTCCTGAAAACACGGCCAGAAAAGAAAAAATAATTTCCCCCGCTGGCAAGCGGAAAAGCTCAATTTTTATTGGAAAACTTCATATATTGTATGAAAGCAATTACATGCTATCTGGAAACGAACAGAATTGCCGTTCGTTCTGCTTTACATCATCCGTTCACGTTTCAGTAAATATGGCATCAGCACCTGCTCGAAGCCTTTATTGATATCGGCTTCAACAAAATCAATTTTATACTGGGCACATTTCAATTTAAGTTCCTGGTGAAAATTACCGATAGCTTCGGCATACGACTTGCGCACTTCGGAAGGCTGCAGCTTGATTTCTGCACCGCTTTCCATATCCACAAACCGGTAAGGACGGTTTTCGTAATCAAAGTCAAGCTCTTTTGATTTATCCACAACATGAAACAGTATAACTTCATGCTTGTTGTACCTGAGATGCTGCAAAGCATCGAAAAGCCCGGCATTGTTCGATGCTGCATCAAACATATCGCTGAAAATTACCACCAGCGAGCGCTTATGAATATTTTCGGCAATAAAATGTAGCGAATCCGTAACTTTCGAATTGCGCTTTTCTTCTGCGGCAATGGGAGTAAGTAGCTCTTCCATTTTACCGAGCAGGAACTTATGGTGTACCGAATTCGATTTTGCCTGGGTATGTAAGCTTACCTTATCACTGAAAAGGCTTAATCCGAGCGCATCGCGCTGGCGGCGAAGGAGCTGCATAATGCAGGCAGCAGCATAAACAGCAAAAGTAACCTTGTTGGGATGGTCGATATCCGGCTTTTCAATCTCAGGAAAAAACATCGACGAAGAAATATCGATTACAACCTGGCAACGCAGGTTGGTTTCCTCCTCGTAACGTTTCACATAAAGCCTGTCGGTGCGTCCGTATAACTTCCAGTCGATATGACGCGTGGGTTCACCCGCATTGTAAAGCCGGTGTTCCGAAAACTCAACCGAAAAGCCATGAAACGGGCTTTTATGTAAACCCACAATAAATCCTTCCACAACAGTACGTGCAAGCAACTCAAGGTTGGCATAATGCGGTATACGGCTTTGGTCGAAGGTGAATGGCATGAGGGTTTGGGGGTTGGGGATTAGGGTTTAGGAGTTAGGGGTTGAAAATTCCGATTCGCAAATCACAATTAACAAATCCACATTACCTTCTTCCTGATCTGGTCTAAATCAACCTCGTTCAGTTCCCCCTCGCCTTTAGGAGAGGGGGTCAGGGGGTGAGGTCTATCCAAGAAGTTTTTCCAGCTTCCCGATCAATACACTTTTAGGAACTGCACCAACCTGTTTGTCAACAACTTCGCCGTTCTTCATAAACAGAATAGTTGGAATATTCCGTATACCGAATTTACCGGTAGTCAACGGGTTGCTGTCAACATCCAGTTTGCCTACTACAGCTTTCCCTTCGTATTCTTTGGCTATTTCTTCAACGAGCGGACCAACCATGCGGCAAGGTCCGCACCATTCGGCCCAAAGGTCTACAATTACAGGTTTATCCGATTTTTCAGCAAGTTCAGCGAAATTTGCATCAGTGAATTCTAGAGCCATGATTGATCTTTATTTGTTGTGAGTTTTTATAAATAGGTGTATAATAATCCAGGTATTGTATTAAAACCAATTTTCATCCTTGTTGTTCGGTGAGGCTTGATCTGATCCGGCAAAATTATGCAAATTCGCCCATTATTACCGACATAATCAGGATTATTTTCAGATTTTAACCTTGAGTTTTAAACCTGGTATCAGGCCGAGTTGCCTCACGGCTTTACTGCATTCAACCCTGAAGTGCGACGATATGGTTTCAACCTTGTAATTGTTCTCGAAATCAAGCAGCTCCACTTTCACCTTACAGTTTCCTTTGTTCTTTTTCACCACATCAATAATCTGGTGTGTGATTGAATCACTCAGGTTATCGTAAGCCACCTGGATATTCAGGGCCTTTGCCTGTTCATCCATTAGGTCGCTTAGCAGCGAAATACGCTGAATACGGGGCTCGAACTGGTCGGGTTGCTGAAAGCGTGGCTGAGTCCTGAGTTTCACGAATACAATCCGGTCTTCTTCAAGCAGATGCCTGTATTTCAGGTAATCCTCCTTGAAGATGGAAAGTTCGATCGATTCGTCGAAATCCTCCAGAGTAAACCTGCCGTAAAGGTTCCCGTTTTTTGCAACTTCGTGGCGAACTTTCGAAATGATTCCCGCAATATAAATATCGTACGATGCAGCAGCTGCCATATTTACTTTCAGCTTTTTAATCGGGATGTTGCAGAAGGTATCAATATCGAAACGATATTCGTCGAGTGGGTGGCCCGAAATAAAGAAACTGGCAATAGCCTTTTCCCGTTTAAGTTTTTCGATGTTCGACCATGGCTGACAATCAGGGAGTTTAAGGTCGGGCACTTCAACAGGTCCAAGATCGCCGAAAAGCGATTGCTGCGACGAAAGTTTCATGGCCTGGTAGCTTCCCCCGAAACGGATCAGTTTTTCGAGAAAAGTAGTATCTTCGGATGTATCCTTTGCAAAGAACTGAGCGCGGTGCATTCCTTCGAAACTATCGAAAGCGCCGCCCTGGGCAAGTGCTTCCATCGAACTTTTATTAACAGTACGAAGGTTCACCCGTTTGACAAAATCAAAAACATTCTCAAAAGGGCCTCCTTCATTGCGCTCGAGCAGCAGCGAATCGGCAGCTGCATCACCCATTCCTTTAAGTGCTTTTAGCCCGAAGCGGATTTCCTTGTTTTTAGTAACCGAGAAATTAAGCCCCGATTCATTTACATCAGGACCGAGAACACGCAGACCCATTTTACGGCATTCGTCGAGGTATAGGGTGAGATTATCAACCGTACCAAGATTTGCAGTGAGCAGGGCAGCCATATATTCGCCCGGATAATGCACTTTCAGGTAGGCTGTCTGGTATGCTATGTAAGCATAACAGGTACTGTGCGACTTATTGAATGCGTAGGCAGCAAAATCTTCCCAGTCGGACCATATTTTATTCAGCTTATCTTCAGGATGGCCGTTGGCGACACC
>CAISRK010000489.1 GCA_903887815.1 uncultured Bacteroidales bacterium
CAGCTGAAACCCAGCTGAACTGGATACGTTCAACGTCGATGCCGGTGAAGTTGAGCAGGTTGCGGAAAACGATCCAGCGTCTGCGGGCGTGAAAATTGCCGGTACTGTAATGGCAATCGTTGGGGTGGCATCCCGAAACGATGATTCCGTCGGCCCCGTTTTCGAAAGCTTTCATCAGTATCATGAAATCGATACGGCCCGTGCACGGGAAGCGGATGATTTTCACATTGGCCGCATACTTGGTACGGCTGGTTCCTGTGAGGTCGGCCCCGGCATAAGTACACCAGTTGCACACAAATGCCACAATTTTTGGTTCAAATTCCTGCATTCTTTTAATTTTTTGACTCTTTTAGTTTTCTTAATCAGAATTTAGAATTCAGGAGACAGAATTCAGAATTGCTTTACTATATGATTCTAATAATTTACTTACTTCTTCCGCTTTTTCATTCAGGTTCAAATCGTTTCCATAGTTCAGATCAGCTGCCAAAATAAAGTAATACTTACATTCTTCAAGCGATCCCTGGGCTATATTCAGAAATCGCACTTTATCCTTCTTCCCCTTTTTCTTAAACCCTTCGGAAATATTGGCTGCTACTGAAACCCCTGCTCTCCTGAGTTGAGATGTCAAACCAAAAACTTCTGCTTTTGGAAATGATTCAGTAAATTTATAGATAGATAATACCAGCTCATGGGCTTTCTGCCACACAATAAGATCCTGAAAACGCTTAGCCGGAATATTTTCCATCTACTGTATCCTCTATTCTAGATTCTAATTCTGTATTCTGTATTCTGTATTCTACCTTCTGCATTCTACCTTCTGTATTCTGTATTCTGTATTCTGTATTCCGTATTCCGTATTCTGTATTCTGTATTCTGTATTCTGTATTCCACCTTCTGTATTCTCCTTTCTCCACTCTCCACTCCCTTTCTTAATCATTCAGTAAAGCCATAACCTCAGTATACACCTGCTGGTTCGAATACCCGTGGATATCAATTGCCTTAGTCCGGCATAATGCCACACAGGTTCCGCATCCCTGGCAAAGGCCTTCATTCACCCTTGCGAGTGTCTTGATAACTTCGCCGTTCCTGTTTTTGATTTCTTCACGTTCGATGGCCTGATATGGGCATACACTCTGGCAAAGAAAACAGCCAACGCATTGCGAATACACCGGTGGTGCCTGGCGGCTGACCACGGCAACAAGCGGATCGCGTGTTAATTCGTCCTGGCTGAACAAAGCAGCAACCTTTACAGCAGCACCTGATGCAGCAGCCACCGACTCGGGAATATCCTTAGGCGCCTGGCAGGCACCGGCAAGGAAAATACCGGCAGTGTTGGTTTCGACAGGTTTCAGCTTGGGATGGGCCTCGGCAAAGAACTTATACGGGTCGTATGAAATATGAACCGTTTGAGCAAGTTCTTCGGCTCCATGGTTGGCTACACCGGCTGTTGCCAATACAACCATATCGGCTTCAATTTCAACCGGCATGGCACCCATAAGTGTATCGGCGCCTTTAACAATCAGTTTACCGTTCTTTTCGTAAATGGTTGATATACGGCCACGTATGTATTGAGTTTCGTCCTCAACAATGGCGCGCCGAACGAATTCTTCGTAGTTCTTGCCGCCGGCACGGATGTCCATGTAGAAAACGTATGGTATTCCGTCGTGGACTTTATGTTTGTAAAGCATGGCATGCTTGGCAGTGTACATGCAGCAAATCTTCGAGCAATATTCGATACCCTTCGCAGGATCGCGCGAACCGGCACAGGCAACGAAAACGATTTTCTTAGGAATCTGTCCGTCGGATGGCCTGCGTATTTCGCCCTGTGTAGGACCTGATGCGGAAGCAAGGCGCTCAAAGGCAAGTCCATCGATTACATCCTTGTATTTCCCGTAACCGTATTCGGGGAAGAAATCGGGTTTGAGCACATCGAAACCAGTGGCCATAACGATAGCACCAACAGGAACTTCGATGATTTCATCTTCCTGGTCGAAACGGATAGCTTTGGTCGGGCAAACAATTTCGCAAACCTTGCATTTGCCTTTAATATAATAGGTACAGTTTTCCCTGTCGATAACAGGTTTATTAGGAACTGCCTGGGGGAACGGCACATAAATAGCCGGGCGCATCCCGAGGCCTCGTTCAAATTCGTTGGGTATCTTTTTCTGTGGGCATTTGGTAGTACAGAGTCCGCAACCTGTGCACAGATCTTCATCGAGGCTCTTTGATTTTTTGCGGATTTTCACATTGAAATTGCCAATAAAACCATCCACACTTTCAACTTCAGCATACGTATAAAGGGTAATATTCGGATGCTGAGCCACTTCAACCATACGTGGGGTTAGAATACACTGCGAGCAGTCGAGCGTCGGGAAAGTTTCCGACAGCTGCGACATGTGCCCTCCAATGGAAGGTTGCCTCTCAACCATAACGACTTTGTGGCCGCAATTTGCGATATCAAGCGCAGCCTGTATTCCTGCTATTCCGCCGCCTATAACAAGCGCTGTTTTGGTAACCGGAACTTTAATGGAGTTCAGTGCTTTATTCTTTTTAACCTTTTCGACCATTACCCTTACCAGGTCCTGGGCTTTTTCGGTAGTCAGATCATCCTTCGGGTGAACCCAGGAGCAATGCTCACGGATGTTCGACATTTCGCAAAGGAAAGGATTCAGGCCGGCTTCGGCACAGGCTTTACGGAAAGTAGGCTCATGCATACGCGGCGAACACGCTGCAACAACCACACCATCCAGCTTATGTTCCTTTATAGCCTCCTTTATCAGGGTCTGGCCCGGGTCGGAACACATATATTTATAGTCGGTGGCGAATTCAACACCTTTCAGTTCACCGGTTATTTTGGCTACTTTTTCGCAATTTACAGTGGCTGAAATATTTTCACCACAGTGACAAACAAAAACTCCTATCCGCGACATGGTTAAGCCTCCATATTTTGAGTGGTTGAAACTTTTTTAGGAACCTCCGCAACCGGGGCTTCAATAACCGGTTTAGCCGGGAATTTCACTTCGGTCATATGACGGTTCAATCCGAGTGTTTTGGGATCGAGTCCTACAGCCAGACCCAGTACCTGGGAAATATACAGTACAGGTATATCAATCTTCTCACCCAGGAACTTATTGATTTCGGGGCGGCGCATATCGAGGTTCGAATGGCACATAGGGCATGCTACCACTACAACTTCGGCCTGGCGGTCCACTGCATCTTTCATAATATTACCCGACAGCCTGGCAACAGTATCGGTGCGTGAAACCGACATTCCGGCACCACAACATTCGGTCTTGAACGCCCAGTCGATGGCTTTGCCGCCGGCTTTCTTCACAAGAACATCCATGCTCTGCGGATCCTCAACCCTGTCGAATTTCAGGACGGAATGAGGTCTTACCAGCAAACAGCCATAATAACAGGCTGATTTGTAGTCGAATGGTTTAACTACCTTTTCTTCGAGCCTGTCGGTAATGTATTTATCGATAAACTGGATAATATTGAGTATCTGAGTTGTACCTTCGTATTTCATATCGATAATCGAAGCGATTTTCGAGCTCAGCGAAGGATCACCGGCCATTTCATGCTTAACCAGCGACAAACGGTTATAGCAGGCGGCACAGGGAACAACGATATCGGTAATCCCTTCCTTTTCGGCAAGCGCCATAATGCGTGCCGGCAGGCTGAGCGACAATTCCTTGCTCATATTGTGTGCAGCGGTTGCCCCGCAGCAGTTCCAGTCGGGAATTTCGACCAGTTCGATGTCAAATACTTTTGCCAGGGCTGAAACTGATTCCTGGTATTCCTGGGCGCCGCCTTTCATGGAGCAACCCGGGTAGAATCCTACTTTTATCATTTTCCCTCCTTATTATTCTGAATCCTGTTAAAAATTGCAGCAATCTTTTTCCTTCCTTTTATCACTTCAGGAACAGGGTTTAACTTGCCTTTTACAAACATTTTAGGTGCTATGGCCACATCCTGCATCATGGCTCCAGTGCGCATTTTATAGTCAACAATAAGTCCCATTTCGTAAAGGCGACCAGTATAATTGATCGAATCGAGAAACGATTTATGGAAGGCGATGATTTTCCTTGCCTGGGGATTTGTCTTTTTCGCTTTGTAGGAGCGCTGCCTGAGGTTGTCCATCAGGGTTGGAATATCTATTTCCATCGGGCAGCGGGTAAGGCACATTTCGCAGCTGATGCAAAGCCATATCGACATGGATTTCAGCAGTTTTTCGTACTGTTTGGGATCGTCGGTCTGCAACATTCGCATGACCAGGCTTGGCGGATAATCCATTTCCTCAGCCACCGGGCAGCCGGCCGAACATTTGCCGCACTGGTAGCATTTGTTTATTATAACACCGGTATCCAACCGTATCTCACCACTAAGGGTTAGCGGGTGATGACTTTCGTGTGAAGCGGACATAGGTTAATTTTACACTAAGATTAAACAAGATATTTCATCAATAATACAGCTGAAGCTTTTTAAACCAACCTGTTCTTCCATTTTACAGAATTACTCCGGTTACAGTTTTGCAATGAGAATATTGATATGCAGCTGATGATTATGAAAACCAAAAATACAAAATCAAATCTTCATTTTTATCACTTCGTTGTTATTCGATTAACAGGCAAAATTAATGTATTCAGTATTCCAAATATGAGATTTTGTAATTTATACTCTGTATAAATAATAGGTAATTGTCAAGGATTAATTGATCGACATATTGACTTGGCAGTATACATAAAAACAAACATTATAACCCTGAATTTCAAAATAATAGACGAATATACCGCATGCCGGAGAAAAGAATTATTGAAATAGAATCAGTCAACCGGTAATTAATAAAACAGATTTTAATTCTGTTTATTGATTTTAAATTACTTTTGCCAACCTATTCGCCTATGAAATTTTTTGCAGTCATATTATCACTTTACGTGCTTTTGTTAACAGCATTGCCATGCATTGATCTGCCGCATGAAAGAAATTTGCAGAAAACCGAACTTTCAAAGGATATACAAGACAATCATCAACACAGCGATGCCGACGGATGCTCTCCTTTCTGCACATGTAACTGTTGTGCCACTTCATTTATTTTTGAGGGATTCCAGCCTCAATACAATTGTTTTGCGTCCCCTGAAAAGCAATATTCCTATTCCCCCTGTGAAGAATTCACTTCACCCCTTGCCAATATCTGGCAACCTCCCAAGATAGCTTAATATAATCCGGATTCTTATCGGTTGATTCCTGCTGGATTTTCCCAGTAAAGGTTTTAGCTATACGTTGTATTAAATTTCAATTTCTTGCCATGATAGAAAAAATTATTTATTTTTCGATTAAGAATAAATTTATTGTCGGGCTCTTTGTAGTTGCGCTTATAGGCTGGGGTACCTTTTCACTAACCCGACTGCCTGTTGATGCCATCCCCGACATAACAAACAACCAGGTGCAGATTATTTCACTGGCACCCTCGCTTGCTGTGCAGGAAGTTGAGAGTTTTATTGCAGCCCCGGTTGAAATAGCGGTTGCAAACATCCCCGACATTATCGAACTCCGCTCCATTTCAAGGCTTGGCTTGTCGGTGATAACAGTAGTATTTAAGGACGACGTCGACCTGTACTGGGCTCGCCAGCAATTGAACGAGAGACTGAAAGAGGCGGAAGAAGATATCCCGGCTGGCCTGGCTAAAATTGAACTGGCACCCATTTCATCTGGTTTGGGCGAAATATTCCAGTACCGGCTTGCAGTTGATAAAGGGCTTGAGAAAAAATACACACCCCTCGAACTTCGTACCATACAGGATTGGGTAGTACGGCGCGAAATGTTAGGAACTGCAGGTGTAGCCGATATAAACAGTTACGGGGGATTTGTAAAGCAATATGAAATTGCTATCAACCCCGAAAGGCTCCGAAGCATGAACCTAACTCTTACCGACATTTTTGACGCCCTGGAGCGCAATAACGAAAATACCGGAAGTGCCTATATCGACAAAAAGCCGACCGCCTATTTTATCCGCGGCATCGGTCTGGTTAAAACGCTTGAGGACATCGAAAAGATTGTTGTAAAGAGTGATCCTTCGGGCTTCCCGGTTCTGATCCGTGATTTGGCGACTGTTCAATACGGCAGTGCCACACGCTACGGGGCCTTTGTTGTGGATACATCGGAAGCTGTTGGCGGGGTGGTTATGATGCTGAAAGGTGCTAATGCCCACCAGGTTATTGATGATGTGGAAACCCGGATACAGTCGATTCAGAAATCTTTGCCACATGGAGTGCGAATTGAATCTTTCCTTAACCGTTCCGACCTGGTTGGCCGCGCTATAGGCACTGTTTCCGAGAACCTCATTATTGGTGCCCTGATCGTAATTTTTGTACTTGTATTATTACTTGGAAACCTGCGGGCCGGACTTATAGTCGCTTCGGTTATTCCGCTCTCAATGCTTTTTGCGATTTCGCTGATGAATATTTTCGGGGTAAGCGGTAACTTAATGAGTCTTGGCGCTATCGATTTCGGGCTTATAGTCGACGGAGCCATTATTATTGTTGAAAGCGCCGTGCACAGGATAACCATGAGTAAACATCACCATGTGGGTGTGGCAAAATTATCGCAGGATCAGATGGATGAAAATGTATTCGAATCGGCTAAACGGATGATGAGTTCAGCCGCGTTCGGCCAGGTAATTATTTTGATCGTTTACCTGCCTATTATGGCATTGGTTGGAATAGAGGGGAAAATGTTCCGCCCTATGGCACAGGTAGTTGCCTTCGCCTTACTGGGAGCAGCTATTCTTTCGCTCACCTATGTTCCGCTGGCTTCTTCACTATTCCTGAGTAAAAAGACCCGGCACAGGCATGATTTTTCCGACACACTAATGGATTGGATTCATAAGGGATTTAATCCGGTTATTGGTTTTGCTCTCAGGCATAAAATCCTTGTTACACTTTCGACCTTTTTATTGTTCATTTTCAGTTTGTTCCTTTTTAACCGGCTCGGGGGTGAATTTATCCCTCAACTGGAAGAAGGCGACCTGGCAGCCGGGGTTATAACCCTGCAGGGAGGCTCGCTCTCGAATACAGTGGACATGGTGATAAAAGCCAACAAGATTCTGCTCGAAAACTTCCCCGAAATAAAACATGCAGTATGTAAAATAGGTGCGGGAGAAATTCCAACCGATCCTACTCCAATGGAAACAGGCGATTACATTATTACGTTGAAAGATAAAAGCGATTGGACATCAGCCAAAACACGCGAAGAACTGGTTGCAAAAATGGAAGAAAAGCTGGTTGTGCTGGCAGGAGTTAAATTTGAATTTCAGCAACCGATACAGATGCGTTTCAACGAATTGCTTTCGGGTTCGAAACAGGATATTGCTGTGAAAATATTTGGCGACGACTTGAATACCCTTTCTGAGAAAGCAATGGATTTGGAAAAAATTATCCGCCAGGTCGAAGGTGTCTCAGATATAAACGTTGAAAAGGTAACCGGCCTGGCCCAGGTACAAGTAGAATATAACCGTGACCGGCTGGCACAGTACGGACTCTCAGTCGCCGATGTAAACCGCGTGCTCAGGGCTGCATTTGCTGGAAGCCAGGCGGGTGTGGTATTCGACGAGGAAAAACGGTTCGGGCTTGTGGTTCGGCTTGATAAGGATTACCGCCAGAGTCTCGAGGACGTTAAAAACCTCTCGGTTGCGCTTCCTGGCGGAGGCCAGATATCGTTTGACCAGATAGCCGATATCCAGATAAAATCAGGCCCTGCGCAGGTGTCGAGAGAAAACACAAAACGCAGGATTACAGTCGGCTTTAATGTTAGGAACCGGGATGTACAAAGTGTTATTAATGAAGTAACACAAAAGATTGATACAAAAGTACAACTGCCGACAGGTTACTATATAACCTACGGAGGCCAGTTTCAGAACCTGGTAGCCGCCCGCAACAGGCTTGCAGTTGCAGTTCCGGTTGCCCTGCTGCTTATATTTGTTTTGCTGTACTTCGCGTTCCATTCCGTTAAGCAAACCCTGCTGATTTATTCGGCGGTGCCTTTGGCTGCCATTGGTGGAGTATTTGCACTCTGGATGCGCGGCATGAATTTTTCGATCTCAGCCGGTATCGGATTTATAGCCTTGTTCGGGGTTGCAGTACTAAATGGCATAGTGCTGATTGCTGAGTTCAACCGCCTCGAGAAGGAAGGCATTACCGATGTTACCGAAAGGGTTATGAAAGGATTGCGGATACGGTTACGATCAATTATAATCACTGGTTTTGCCCCGGCTCTTGGATTTTTACCAATGGTTATTTCCACCTCAGCAGGTGCCGAAGTCCAAAAGCCCCTGGCCACTGTGGTCATAGGTGGGTTAATTTCGGCAACTATTCTTACTTTGGTAATTCTGCCGGTTTTATACGTACTATTTTCTTCAGGTAAATTCAAGATCAGGTCAATGAAAAAATCAGCTGCAAACCTCACAGTACTGCTCCTGTTCGTTTTTGGAGCATTGCTTTTAAATCCTTTGAAAGCACAAACTCCCGCCCGAATAAGCCTTAAAGATGCAGTAAAAATGGCATTGGACAGTAACCTTACAGTCAGGTCATCGGTTTATTCACTCCAGGCGCAGAAAGCTCTCAAAGGAGCCTCGTGGGATATCCCAAAAACAGCAATCGATGGGGAATACGGGCAAATTAACTCGTATACAAAAGACAATAGTTTTACCGTATCGCAATCCTTCGCCTTTCCAACGGTGTACAGTAACCAGGACAAACTTGCAGCTGCCGGTATTAAAAGCAGCGAGTGGGAACTGAAAGGATCGCAGCTCGAAATTGCCACGCAGGTAAAACAGGTCTACTGGCAACTGGCTTACCTGCTCGTAAAAAAGAAACTGCTTGTTTACCAGGACAGCTTGTTTTCGGGATTCCTATGTGCAGCTGAACTGAGGGCAAAAACAGGCGAAACCAACCGCCTCGAGATGATTACGGCCCGATCACAAAGTTTCGAAATTAAAAACCAGCTCCAACAGGTAAATTCTGATGCGAGTATTTACATCCGTAAGCTGCAAACTCTTTTGAATACAATGCAGGCCTATTTGCCTTCCGATTCGCTCCGCAGGTACCAGCTTACTTCAGTATTGCCCGATTCGGTTGCCATAGCTCAAAACCCCTCGCTGGGATTTATCCGGCAACAGATTGAAGTGGCAGCTTATGAGAAAAAGCTGGAGCAAAGCCTTTCTCTGCCTGATATATCACTTGGCTATTTCAGCCAGACGATGCAGGGAACACAGGAAATAAACTCAGTTCCCAAAACCTTCGGTAAAGGGGACCGGTTCAATGGTTTCCAGGCTGGCATTACACTTCCGATTTGGTATAAACCTTATGCAGCCAAAGTAAAGGCGGCCGGAATACGCCAGGATGCTGCTCAAAGCAGTGCCGAAGCTTATTCAAAGACACTTGCATCCGAATATCGTTCCCTACTCGATGAGTACGGA
>CAISRK010000490.1 GCA_903887815.1 uncultured Bacteroidales bacterium
AGGGGTTAGGATTTAGGGGTTAGGGTTGTGTCATTAATAAAGGATTAACTGATTAAAGCACATCGATCAACGATTTTAGATTTTAGATGTATATCGCTGATATATTATAACTTACAAAGTAATAAGTTTATAATTTCTGTTCGATATTCAACTGAAATTTCTCTAACAAAACTACGTTTGGGGTTTAGAATCTGACTGTAATGTTTTAATTTCTACATCCGACATCTAACATCCGACATCCCACATTATTCCAGTTCCCACGTTGCTCCTTCTTTGGTGTCCTTGATAATTACACCGGCTTTTGTCAGGGCATCGCGTAGGCGGTCGCTGCCAGCCCAGTCCTTGTTGGTGCGGGCTTCGATGCGTAAATCAAGAATGATCTGCACCAGGTTGCTTATTACGGCATTGCCTGCCTGAGGATCATTTTCGGGAAGTAAGCCAAGTATGTCGAAAACAAATGTATGCATAATTGTCCGAAGCAGGCTGATGTCATCGCCAGTAAGATTTTCTTTTTTATCCGCCACCGAATTAACAATCCGTGCAACATCGAAAAGATGAGCAATAAGTATTGGACTGTTCAGGTCGTCGTTCATGGCCTCATAACACTTAGCCTGCACAGCCGGAATATCGACCGTTGATTGGTTTGCCGGGACCAGTTTTTCGAGCGTTACAATGCTTTTCATCAGGCGCTGGAATCCTTTTTCGGATGCCTGTAAAGCTTCGTTACTGAAATCGAGCTGGCTGCGGTAATGTGCCTGGAGGATAAAGAAGCGCACTGTCATCGGGCTATAAGCTTTTTCGAGTGAAGCATGACGACCTTCGAAAAACTCATCCAGTTGTATGAAATTCCCCAGCGACTTACCCATCTTCTGCCCGTTGATGGTGATCATATTGTTATGAAGCCAGTACCTAGCTGGGGTTTTATGGTTGGCTACCGTACTTTGCGCTATTTCGCTTTCGTGATGAGGGAAAAGAAGGTCCATACCTCCGCCGTGAATATCGAACTGCTCGCCAAGGTAGCGTGCACTCATAGCTGAGCATTCAAGATGCCAGCCGGGGAAACCGTCGCTCCAATCGGAAGGCCAGCGCATGATATGTTCGGGCTGTGCCTTTTTCCACAAGGCAAAATCGAAGCTGTTGCGTTTTTCGTCCTGTCCTTCCAGTTCACGGGTATTCGACAACAGATCCTCAAGCACTCGGCCCGAAAGGATTCCGTATTTATGCTCCTTGCTGTATTTTTCAACGTCGAAATAAACAGATCCCTGGCTGATGTAACCCATTCCTTCCTTCAGGATAGTTTTCACCATAGCAATCTGCTCGATAATATGCCCCGAGGCGCGGGGTTCTATACTCGGTTTCAGCACATTGAGTTTATCCATAGCTGAATGGTAGCGATCGGTAAAGTACTGCACCACTTCCATGGGTTCGAGTTGCTCGAGGCGTGCTTTTTTGGCAATTTTATCTTCGCCTTCGTCGGCATCGTTTTCGAGGTGACCTACGTCGGTGATATTGCGTACATAACGGACTTTGTAGCCAAGATGCTTCAGGTAACGGAATACCAGGTCAAAAGTAATAGCCGGCCGTGCATGCCCCAGATGGGCATCGCCGTAAACGGTAGGACCGCACACATACATACCGACATGAGGTGCATTGATTGGAATGAAAAGTTCCTTCTGGCGGGATAATGTATTGTATACGTAGAGGTTATTTTCCATGCTTAAAAATTAGCAAGGTGCAAAGGTAGAGAAATTAGGGAAGTAAAATAAAATGAAGGTTTAAGCAGGAACTACACTCCTAAATGAGGGTTTACGTCACGCACTTCAACAGGAGCAAGTTGTTTCGCCGAATTGTTCCATACCAGGAACCATACCATAAGTACTAAGCCAATGCATATGCCTGAAACCTGCCCGTAGAAAGTATTGATTTCAAATCCTTCGGGAGCCACAAGTATATAAGCTGTTACTACAGCCGACATAAATACAGCCGGTATTAATGATATCCAGTATAATTTGTGCTCTGTGGCAAGATAAATAGTGATTGCCCATAGCAC
Source organism: uncultured Bacteroidales bacterium (assembly GCA_903887815.1). Lineage (GTDB taxonomy): Bacteria > Bacteroidota > Bacteroidia > Bacteroidales > UBA4417 > UBA4417. The sequence continues at coordinate 2,051 of CAISRK010000490.1, forward strand.
AATGGTTGCCAGGGTTTGGTTCGACCAGGCCATATATCGCCATATAATAGCAAAGTCGATCTGTGTAAGCAAAAATCCAATTATAAATAACGGGGTTGTGAGTATCAGCCTGTTTATTATACTTTTTTGTTCAAATTTGAAAAAATCGGCGACAATCAATCTGGCACTTCGGAAAGCGGTATCACCTGAAGTAATGGGAGCGGCAACAACGCCCAGTATGGCAAGTACGGCTCCAAAACGACCCAGAAGAGTATTCGAAATTTCGTTTACTATCCAGGCAGCATTCCCTTTCTGTAATGCTAAAACATCATTCAGTTCTCTTACGCCGCCAAAGAAACTCATGGCAACGGCAGCCCAAATCAACGCAACCAATCCTTCGGTTATCATCGCTCCGTAAAATACACGGCGACCATATTTTTCTGTTGTCATGCACCGGGCCATTAAAGGGGATTGAGTAGAATGGAATCCCGATATTGCGCCACAAGCAATGGTCACAAAAAGCATAGGAAATATCGGGAATTTGCCAGGATTGGCATTCATATTTATAAAATTAGCTGGAATCAGTTCAGGAATAGGTAAGCCATTTATAATCATGGTTCCTCCAATGCCGACAGCCATAAAAAGCATGGCAAAGCCGAAAAATGGGTAAATCCTTCCAATAAGTTTATCAATTGGCAACATAGTAGCCAACACATAGTAGATAAATATAATTGTAGCCCAGGCGGTTACATTCACATAACCAGGCGTGAGCCCCGAAAGTATTTTAGCCGGTCCCATAATAAAAACAGCGCCAACAAGCATCATCATTGCAACTGTAAACAGGCTCATAAAGCGCTTTACACCTTCGCCCATATATTTCCCGACAATGGCATGAATACTAAGCCCGTTCATTCGCAGCGACATCATCCCTGCCATAAAATCGTGAACTGCCCCGGCAAAAATAGCCCCGAAAACGATCCATACAAAAGCAACCGGCCCCCAGACAGCACCGGCAATTGCACCGAAAATCGGACCTAATCCGGCAATGTTCAGAAACTGGATAAGGAAGATCTTGCTCCATCTCAAAGGAACATAATCAACACCATCAGCCATCGTGGTAGCAGGTGTTGGTCGTGAAGGGTCAATGCCGAAGGCTTTTTCTACGAAAGTTCCGTAAATAATGTAGCCTAATACGAGTGCAACAATTGATAAGAGGAAAGTAATCATACAGCTTGTTTTGTGCAAAAATACGGGTTGCATATTGAAAGCAGCTATAAACCAGCATAAAATTTGAACTTTATTTTTAAAACCGGTATTTGTATCAGGATAATGTATATTTTTGCATCCCAATTGTATATTTATACATGAGCACAAAGATAGATCGTCACAACCAGATTAAAAAGATTATACGCAACAACAAAATGGCCGGGCAAGAAGAACTTTTAGAATCCTTGCGGAAAGAGGGGTTTGAACTCACGCAAGCCACGCTTTCGCGTGATTTGAAAGAGATGCGGGTTAGTAAACTTGCTGATCCGGTAAAGGGAAGTGTATTTGTATTGCACGAACAGCTAAAGCAAAACAATCAACAGGCCACCATTCCCCTTATTCCTGTTAACAGTGTAATTTCGGTTGTTTTCTCCTACCATTTATGCGTTGTTCGAACGTTCCCTTCTTTTGCCTCTACCGTAGCTAATTATATCGACAGTTCACAACTTGCTGAAATAGCAGGAACCGTTGCCGGCGACGACACCATACTTGTAATACCGCGCGAAGGATACACTCAAAAAGAAATACTGAAAGCATTGGGATCGGTTATCCCTGAAATAGAAACCAGGCTGGATTAATCCTCGATCCCCAACCGGCAGAATCCTCAAAACATTTAATCACAAACCAGGATGAGTAACATTAAAGTGGCTGTCGCCACTCCAACAGATATTATATATGTTTCACAGATTCTTCAAACCATTGAAGATTCGGCTAAAGTACGCGGAACCGGTATTGCCAAGCGCAAACCCGAATATATTGTTGAAAAAATAATACAGGGTAAAGCCATACTTGCTACCAGCGACGATACATTTGTTGGCTTCTGTTATGTTGAAAGCTGGGGGAATAAAAAATTTGTGGCTAATTCCGGGCTTATTGTAAGACCCGAATACCGTGGCCATGGTGTTGCAAAGGATATAAAACGAGCTGCTTTTCAACTTTCGAGGCAAATGTTTCCCGACGCCCAGATCTTTGGATTGACCACAGCCCTGGCCGTAATGAAAATCAACAGCGAATTGGGATACAGGCCCGTAACCTTCAGCGAACTTACCAACGATGATTCGTTCTGGAAAGGCTGCCAGTCGTGCGTAAACTACGATATACTTACCCGGACCGAGCGCAAACATTGCCTGTGCACCGGCATGCTCTACAAGCCGGAATGGGAAAAACAGGGCGTTCACGAAACCAAAGAACCCGAAACCCTGGTGTACCCGCTCCCCGTTTACGACAGGTGGATGAAATTCAAACAATTTGTTTTGCTGCGGCTCCTGAACATAAAAAATGGCGGATCATCGGGAAAGCCGGGGGAAAGAAAGAAAATATTTACATTCTTTTAATCTCGTTCCGGTTAACAGTTTAAACGCTATATAACAAAAGCGAAACAAATGACATTCCAAACGCCGAATAAAAAGATATATAAAATATAATGAAAGAAAAAGCAGTACTAGCATTCAGCGGAGGATTAGACACATCATTCTGCACCAGGCACTTAACAATTGACCGGGGATTTGAGGTTCATACAGCTATAGTTAATACGGGAGGTTTTTCGGAAACGGAACTGGAGTTAATCGGTCAGCGGGCCATACAGCTTGGCGCTACATCGCATGTTGCACTCAATGTTGAGGATGAATATTACCTGAAATGCATCCGGTATATGATCTACGGGAACATGCTGAAAAACGGAACCTATCCGCTGTCCGTCAGTTCCGAAAGGACTTTCCAGGCCCTGGCAATAGCTCAGTATGCCGTTGAAATCGGCGCTAAATATATTGTTCACGGTTCAACAGGCGCCGGTAACGACCAGGTCCGTTTCGACCTTGTTTTCAACATTATTGCACCCGGCATTGAAATCATAACACCTATCCGCGATTTGCAGCTTTCGCGCGAAGCCGAAATAGATTACCTCAAGAAACAGGGGTTTGAAGCAGACTGGAAAAAGCTTGAATACAGCATAAACAAGGGCCTCTGGGGAACAAGTGTAGGTGGCAAGGAAACACTGTCGTCACATTTGCCTTTGCCTGAGGCTGCCTATCCTTCGCTACTGAAAAAAGAAGGCGAAGAAACACTGACATTGACCTTCGATAAAGGAGAGGTAACCCATGTAAATGGTGTAGGCTACTCAAAAACGGATGCAATCCGGAAAATTGAGGAGCTTGGTTCGGCTTATGCAGTCGGGCGCGATATGCATATCGGTGACACCATCATCGGGATCAAAGGCCGTGTTGGGTTTGAGGCAGCAGCTCCCATGATCATTATTAAAGCACATCATGCCCTCGAAAAACATGTATTAACCAAATGGCAGCAATACTGGAAAGAACAGCTGGCCAGCTGGTACGGAATGCTTCTGCACGAAGGCCAGTACCTCGATCCGGTGATGCGGAATATCGAAAAATTCCTCAAAGATTCGCAGCAAAACGTTACAGGCGAGGTATATGTGCGCTTGAATCCTTACCGGTTCAATATTGATGGTATCCGCAGCGACTATGATCTGATGAATGCCGGTTTCGGCCAATATGGCGAAATGAACGAAGGCTGGAGCGCCGGCGACGTGAAAGGATTCACCAAAATACTCGGCAACCAGCTGAAGATCCACCGGTTTGTGCAGGATAAAAACAGGAAGGCATAAGCAGGAAACTGATTTCAATTGAGAATCTGCTACCTATGATCTTCAATATAAAAGAATATCAATTAACGATTAACGATTTTAGATTTTAGAAGAAGGCACATGTTCTGTCAGAAATTCACTTCAAAAATCGCCAATCGCCAATCCTTGTTCTTAAATCAAAAAATCAATTCACACAATTTAGCCTGATTAATAACAATTCCAACATTTGAAACCGACAGACAATAAAATACGTGTAGCAATCGAAGGGGCGGCCGGTTATACAGCCGGCGAACTGCTGCGTATCCTCCTTTTCCATCCTTTGGCGGAAGTAAAATATGTGCACAGCGACAGCCATGCAGGAAAACCTTTTTATACCGTTCATAAGGATCTGTTGGGTGAAACAGAACTTGTTTTCAGCGAAATAAACTTTGACGATACCGATGTAGTATTTTTATGTAAGGGGCATGGGCAGAGCGTAAAATTCATGCAGCAAACCAACCTTCCTGATCGTGTAAAAGTCATTGACCTTTCGACTGATTTCCGCGATGAAAGCGAGGGTTTTGTTTACGGTTTGCCCGAATTGCAGCGCGAAAAAATTAAAACGGCCAGGTTTATCTCAAATCCCGGCTGTTTTGCAACTTCTATCGAACTGGCTTTGCTGCCGCTTGCTGCCGCCGGTCTGCTTACTGCCGAAGTTCATATTACTTCCATAACCGGATCGACCGGGGCCGGTCAATCACCGTCCGAAACTACCCATTTCAGCTGGCGCAATAATAATGTTTCGGTCTACAAACCATTCCGCCACCAGCATCTGAAAGAAATCGGCATGTGCATCAATAAGCTGCAGCAGTCGTTTGACAAAGCTGTAAACCTGGTTCCGGTCAGGGGTAATTTCACGCGGGGTATCCTTACAAGTTGTTATACCGCTTGTAATTCAAGCCAGGCTGAAATTGACACACTCTACAGCGAATTTTATAAAAACCATCCTTTTACAGTGATCAGCCCAGAAAACCCTGATCTGAAACAGGTTGTAAATACCAACAAGTGCATACTTTATCTCGAACGTTTTGAGGACAAACTTTACATAATCAGCCTGATCGACAACCTGGTCAAAGGCGCTTCCGGGCAGGCTGTGCAGAATATGAACCTTGTGTTCGGATTTCCAGAAGATGCCGGGCTGCATTTGAAGTCAACTGGGTTTTAACCTGTTCATATTCTCTATATTAACTAACTTTTTGCAATCAACATCAACATACTTTACCGATTACCCAAAACTATAAAATGAAACTCTTCGATGTTTACCCTCTTTTTGATATTGAACCTGTTAAGGCAATCGGCAGTCGCATCCTCGACAGCAATGGCACCCAATACATGGATTTCTACGGTGGCCATGCCGTCATTTCTATCGGGCATTCACATCCGGAATATATTAAAGCCATAACCAACCAGCTGAATAAAATTGCTTTTTACAGCAATTCGGTCATCATCAGCCTGCAGCAGGAATTGGCAGATAAACTGGGGCAGTTGTCGGGATATCCCGATTATTCACTGTTTCTGTGTAATTCGGGTGCCGAAGCCAACGAAAACGCGTTAAAGCTTGCATCGTTTACCAACAAACGCAGCAAGGTAATTGCGTTTAAACAGGCATTTCACGGCCGTACCTCAGGGGCAGTGGCCTGTACCGATAATCCTTCCATAATTGCGCCTTTCAACGCTAATCACAAAGTGGAATTTATCGAACGGTTTGATATAAATGCTGCCAGGCTCTCCATCGAAAAAGGAGATGTGTCGGCTGTTATCATCGAAGGGATCCAGGGTGTAGGCGGGATTTATGTTCCGGAACCGGATTTTCTCGTGGAATTAGAGGCTATATGTAAGCAAAACGGAACTTTCCTTATCCTGGATGAGATTCAGAGCGGTTATGGACGCAGCGGTAAATTTTTCGCTCACCAGTATTCTTCCGTAAGGCCCGATATCATTACCGTCGCCAAAGGAATGGGAAACGGTTTCCCGATCGGAGGCGTACTTATCAGCCCTGTTTTCGAATCGTGGTATGGGATGCTTGGCACTACTTTTGGCGGAAACCATCTTGCCTGTGCTGCTGCCAAAGCGGTACTGGATGTGATTGAAGAAGAAAACCTGGTCGAAAATGCAGCCATCGTTGGCAAATACCTGGCTGACCGCTCAAAAAACCTGAAAGGCCTGAAAGAAACCCGTGGAATCGGTTTGATGATCGGGCTGGAATTCGAATTTGACATTACCCAGCTCCGCAAGGATTTGCTCTTTCAGCACAAAATATTTACCGGCTACAGCGGGAAAAACACACTTCGCCTGTTGCCTCCGCTGAGCATTAACAAAAATGATGTGGATACGCTGATTACTGCCCTCGAAGCAATCCTGAACCAAACCAAAAGCGCATAAATGACAGAAATCCAGAAAAAAACACTTTCGGTTGTTAAAGTCGGAGGCGCAGTCCTTGAAGATGTGTCAAGTCTTGCCGTATTCCTCGACCGCTTTGTCGCTTTGCCCGGGCTTAAGATCCTGGTCCACGGCGGAGGCCGGGTGGCGACAAAACTCTCCGAACAGTTAAACATAGTGAGTAAAATGGTTGAGGGCCGCAGGATTACCGATGCCAACACCCTCGATGTTGTGACTATGGTTTATGGCGGGCTGATCAATAAAAAAACTGTGGCGGCTCTTCAGGCAAGGGGTTGCAATGCAGGTGGTTTTACTGGTGGGGATATGAACCTGATCAGTGCGGATAAGCGTCCTGTTAAAGATATTGATTATGGTTTTGCAGGAGACGTTAACAGTGTCAATCAGGAGGCATTCGCGCTTCTGCTGAATAATGGAATTACTCCTGTCATTGCCCCTCTGACGCACGATGGCAAAGGTCAGTTGCTCAATACAAATGCCGACACCATAGCTTCGGAGATTGCAGGTGTATTGTCAAATCTTTTCTCTGTTTCCCTGGTTTTCTGCTTCGAGAAACCCGGCGTATTATCCGATGCAAACGATGAAAATTCGGTAATACCTGAACTTACTCTAACATCTTATCAATCATACAAAGAGAAGGCAATTATCCATTCAGGGATGATCCCTAAATTGGATAACAGTTTCGATGCGCTTCGAAAAGGCGTGAAACAGGTAATAATAACAAGCGCATCAACCCTCGACATACATTCAGGAACACGAATTTCATTATGAAAGAACAATTATATACCGAAGCCTTTGACGTTCTGAAAGGACTTATCCGGATTCCTTCGTTCAGCAAAGAAGAAAATCTGACTGCAGACCTTATCCAAAAGTATCTGGAAAGCAAAGGGCAGAAATGCCACAGGCACCTGAATAATGTATGGGTGGTCCATCCAGATTTTCAGCCCGGCCGCCCGACCCTGCTGCTTAATTCGCACCACGATACCGTAAAACCTACAAGTTCATGGACCCTGGATCCCTTTACACCCACCGAAAAGGATGGAAAGCTGATAGGGCTGGGAAGCAACGATGCCGGAGGTCCATTGGTTTCGCTGATGGCAACGTTTTTATACTTTGCACAAAAACCTTCGCTGAAATGGAACCTGATTTATGCAGCTACGGCTGAAGAAGAAATTTCGGGCCATCATGGAATTGAATCGATAAAAGATCAGATAGAGCCGATCAGCCTTGCCATTGTGGGCGAACCAACTACAATGGAACTTGCCGTAGCCGAAAAAGGGCTTATGGTTCTCGACTGCAAAGCTTCCGGAAGGCCGGGTCATGCAGCACGCGAAGAAGGCGAAAATGCAATCTACAACGCTCTTCCCGATATGGAATGGATACGCACCTTCCGGTTTCCCAAGGTATCCGATGTTCTCGGCCCGGTTAAAATGAGTGTTACCCAGGTGAAGGCCGGTTACCAGCACAACCTGGTTCCGGATGTGTGCGAGTTTGTGGTCGACGTCCGTCCGAACGAACATTACAGCAATGCCGAAACCCTCGAAATAATCCGCCAGAATGTAAAATGTGAAGTTACGGCCCGGTCGCTGAGGCTGAATTCTTCTTCTATCCCTTTGGATCATCCGCTGGTAAAAATTGCCCGCGAAATGAATATCAACTGTTACGGATCACCCACCAGCAGCGACCAGGCAGTTATGCCCTGGACATCGGTCAAAATGGGGCCTGGCGATTCAGCCCGGTCGCATACAGCCGATGAGTGCATCTATCCCTCGGAAATCAGGAATGGCATTGATCTTTACATCGAAATTCTCGAAAAACTGAAACTCTGATACTTTGAAAACATTTCGTCCCTCACGGGACTTATGAAAACTGATGATTGCTTTGAATTCTACTAATATTAAGTCCCTACGGGACTACATAAAATTAAAATCGCATTAAGAATCAGCCATGAAACTCTGGGACAAAGGATTACCTGTAAATGAAATTATCGAAGCCTTTACCGTTGGCCGCGACAGGGAAATGGATCTTTACCTGGCCGGATCAGATGTGCTGGGAACCCTCGCCCATATTACCATGCTCGAAAGTATAGGGTTGCTCCAGAAAGAGGAATTATCCGCGCTCAGGCAGGCACTGGTTGAAATCTATAGCCAGGTCCGGACAAGGAATTTTGTTATCGAACCGGGTGTCGAAGACGTTCATTCGCAGGTTGAACTTATGCTAACGCAAAAGCTTGGTGATATGGGGAAAAAGGTACATTCCGGCCGCTCTCGCAACGACCAGGCCTTGGTCGATATTCGTCTTTATACCCGCGATAGTTTGCTGGAAATCAGCCTCGACATAAAATCACTTTTTACCGTTTTGCAGAACCAGAGCGAAACATATAAGGAAGTCCTGTTGCCGGGATATACGCACCTCCAGGTTGCCATGCCATCGTCGTTCGGATTATGGTTTGGCGCCTATGCCGAAGCGCTGGCTGATGATCTTCAGTTGCTGGCTTCAGCCTATAAAATCAACAACCAGAACCCATTAGGTTCTGCAGCCGGATATGGGTCATCGTTCCCGCTGAACCGCACATTGACAACGCAGCTTCTTGGTTTTGATGATTTGAATTACAACGTGGTTTATGCCCAGATGGGCCGGGGAAAGGTGGAGCGGATAGTGGCTTTTGCCCTGGCTAACATGGCTTCAACCATCAGCCGGATGGCAGGCGACCTTTGCCTTTTTACAAGCCAGAATTTTGGGTTTATTTTGCTACCCGACGAATTTACTACCGGATCAAGCATTATGCCGCATAAGAAGAATCCCGACGTTTTTGAACTGATCCGGGCCCGTTGCAACAAACTGCAGTCCCTGCCGTTCGAAATTGGGTCCATCCTGGGCAATCTTCCATCCGGATATTTCCGTGATATGCAGATCATAAAAGAATCATTCCTGCCGGCCTTAATTGAAATTCAGACAATCCTTCAGATTTCAGCTTTTGCCCTCGGGAAAGTGACTGTGAACACCCATATTCTCGATGATCCCAAATACACGCACCTGTTTAGTGTTGAGGAAGTTAACAGGCTGGTCCTTTCAGGAACTCCTTTCCGGGATGCTTATAAAATGATTGGCAAACAGGTTGAAGACGGAAATTTTAAGCCGGAAATGTTTGTGCATCATATCCATGAAGGAAGCATCGGGAATCTGTGTACCGATAAAATAGCTGAGAAATTTGAGAGGAATTATTCCGATTTTGATAAGGCGAAGGTTGATAGAACGAAAGCGGATTTATTAAACGAGCAAGGCTAAGTGATTTAAGAATATCGATCAACGATTTTTGATTTCAGAAGTGCAATGAAGTACTATTTGACAATCCGATCTTCGAAAATCCGAAATCAGCCGTCCTTGTTCCTAAATCAAAAAAATAGACCTTCTCCTTTGTTTTCCATACAAAACGCCCATTCCTTCCGAGAACCTATAACAGGATAATTTTCTTCTCATTATCGCTTTTCCTCGCAGCTTCGATAATCAGGAGGTTAAGTAGGGCGTCCTCAGGCTCTATGGCTATGGTTCCGCTTTCGGCAATAACCGAATAAACATTATCGTAAAAAGCCATGTAATCGCCAGGCAATGCCAGGCAGCGGGCGCGTAATTCCTTGCCCGAAACTATTGTATTCAGAATTCCGTATGTTGAAACAGGTTCAATCCCAAATCTCCTGCTGCCCGGTTTTTTATCTTTTTTAAGCGCGGCTTCCTGAGGATCGAGTCCATATTTAATAAATGACCCTTTTGTGCCATGCACCTGGAAACGCGGTCCTGCTTCCTTTACAAAAACGCTTGCTTTAATTGTAACATTCAGGCCGGGGTAAATAAGTCTCAGGTCAAAACTGTCGTCGGTCACACTGCCCTCGCGCTGGTTGAACAACTGGCAGAAAACGCCTTCCGGTTTCCCGAAAAGGTTTATCGCCTGGTCGATCAGGTGGGTTCCCAGATCGAAGAGAGTACCTCCGCCTTCAGTTTGCTGGTATTTCCATGCAGCCCGCACAATCTCCGGTGCGAACCTGTCGAAACGCGATTCATAATCCACAATTTCGCCCAGGCTGCCGTGTGCGATAATCTGTTTCAGGGTGAGGAAATCGCTGTCCCAGCGGCGGTTATGGTAAGGAAAAATGAATTTGCCGGTTTCACCGGCTAATTTTATCAGGCTTTGCGCCTGAGTGGTACTTGCCGAAAAAGGCTTCTCAATAATTACATGTTTCCTGGCCAGCACGGCTGCTTTGGCATGTGGGTAATGCAAGGCGTTTGGAGTACAGATAACCACCAGGTCGATTGCAGGGTCAGCAAGCAGATCATCAATGGAATCTGCAATTTTTATTCCGCGATATTTGCGCGCAGCCAGGGCCTGCGATGTTGCGATGGTATGCAGGTTGAAGTTGGGATTTTCCTCAATGAAAGGAGCATGGAACACTTGCCCCGAAAGGCCGAAACCAACGATCCCGACATTTAAAGCACTTTTGTTTTTAACTGCTTTCCTATTCATTTTTATTACATTATTTCATTAAAACCGCAACTAAAATTTCATAAGCATGCTTACCTTGCTTTTGATAATTTTAAAGCTCCGTTTCTTCACCAGCCTCAGGAATCCCGATATTATGGAATCCCCTTGATTCAAGTGTTGTTTTATACGCCAGCTGTGCATCATATTCACCATGCACCAGGAAAACCTTTTGAATCTGCGAGGTATCCTGGCATCCAACATAATCAGCCATTTCGTTGTAATCGCCATGCCCTGAAAATGCTTCGATCCGCTCGATTTTCGCTTTTACAGGATGACGCACTCCAAAAATGGAAACCTCGTCAGCTCCATCCAGGATGCGCGCGCCAAGTGTCCTTGGACCGCAATAGCCAACTGCCAGGATGGTATTGTTGGGATTTTCGATATTATTGGCCAGGTGATGCTTTATTCGCCCAGCTTCCATCATGCCTGAAGCGGAAATAATTACACAAGGCTTTTTATTTGCGTTCAATCGTTTCGAATCCTCCGGGCTTTTGATATAATAAAGGGAATTAAATCCGAACGGATCGGGGTCGGTGAGCATTACTTGGGCAACATCCGCATTCAGAATATCAGTGTGCAGGCGGAAAATGTCGGTAGCATTTACGGCTAATGGGCTGTCAACGTAAATATTAACCCTGGGCAACAATCCCTGGTTAAAGAAATTATTAAGCGCATAAACTACTTCCTGGGTCCTGCCGATAGCAAATGATGGAATTATAACCTTACCACCACGGTCGACACATGTTTCGCGGATTACCCTTAACAGTTCTGTTTCTGCCTCTTGCAGTGGCGGATGTAGCCTGTTGCCATAAGTTGATTCAGTGATCAGGTAATCGCACTGTGGAAAGGGCTCAGGCGATCTCAAAATCCGGCTCACAGGACGGCCGATATCACCGGTATAGGCGATCCGGGTGGTTTTTCCATTCTCTGTAATCTCGAGCGTAGCTGTTCCACTACCCAGCATATGGCCGGTATTTGTAAATTTGACTTTTATTTTATCGTCGATACGAAACTTTCGGTCGTAAGCAACTCCAATAAACAGTTCCATACAGGCACGGGCATCCGTTTCTTTATAAATCGGCTCAACAGGGGTTAGCCCTTTTGCTACCCTGCGTTTATTGAACCATTTCACGTCACCTTCCTGAATATGGCCGCTGTCGGCCAGCATTATGGCACACAGGTCGCGGGTAGCGCTGGTGCAGATTACCGAACCCCGAAAGCCCATTCTGTAGATATATGGGATAAGTCCCGAATGATCGATATGGGCATGTGTAAGAATTACATGATCAATTTCCGCCGGATTAAACATCAGGTTGCGGTTGAGAGCATCCGTATCGAGTCCTTTTCCCTGGAACATTCCGCAGTCGAGCAGTATTTTCTTGCCGCTTCCGGTGGTTAGGAGGTGCTTGCTTCCGGTAACTTCGCGGGCGGCGCCGATAAATTTTATTTTCATGATATAAGTGTCTTTTTAAACGAATCATCAAATTTACTTTATATAAATACACCAACCGTAAATAAATCCAGGTATCGCAACTGATCTTTTCAATCTGATAGCTGAAAAATTCGGAATCAGATTCGCTTAATAATTAAGTCAAAAACACAAATTTAACCGTTAAAATAATTTACATATACCATTCTTTATCAACTATTTATATGCATTAACAATATTTTACTCAATATATAGAGTACTTTTACTCAATATATAGGGTATTTTTACTTTATATTATGAGTATTTTTACTCAATATATTGCGTAATTTTGTGTGTGAAATTGAGTGAAATTCATTTTTATGATTAAACGTACACATTTACAACTGGTTATAAGCAGGATTAAAGAAAAGAGAAGGTTTATGCAGGTGCTTGCCGGACCGCGGCAGGTTGGGAAAACCACATTGGTTTTGCAGTTACTCGAAGAACCGGGAATCCGGGGATTGTATGTTGCCGCCGATGATATCTCGGGGATTGGACAGTCGTGGATAGAACTTCAATGGGAAACTGCGAGGCAGAAACTGAAAACGGCTGAATCAGACTCCTTTGTTCTGATCATTGATGAAATACAAAAAATCCCGAACTGGAGCGAAACCGTAAAACGCTTGTGGGATGCCGATAGCCGCGAAAACATTCCGTTGCATGTAATTCTGCTGGGTTCTTCCAGGTTATTGCTTCAAACAGGAATGACCGAATCGCTTGCCGGCAGGTATGAAACCATGTATATCAGCCACTGGTCGCTTGCCGAAATGCGGGAAGCTTTTGGCTGGAGCGCTGATCAGTATGCCTGGTATGGAGGGTTTCCGGGAGCAGCTTCCCTGATTCCGGATGAGGGAAGATGGAAAAACTATATTAATAACTCGCTGGCTGAAACAAGCATTTCGAAAGATATCCTGATGATGTCGCGGGTTGATAAGCCGGCATTGATGAAGCGGCTTTTCGATTTGGGTTGCTCCTATTCGGGCCAGATGCTCTCGTTCAACAAAATACTGGGTCAGTTGCTTGATGCAGGAAATACTACCACCTTGTCGCATTACCTCGGTTTGCTGGATTCAGCCGGAATGCTTGGCGGACTTGAAAAGTTTTCACGCGATAAAGCCCGGAAACGTTCGTCGAGTCCAAAGTTCCAGGTTCACAATACTGCCTTTACCAGTGCATTGCACCCGTACGATTTCCAGAGGATCATCACCGACAGGGAAAAATGGGGACGGGTTATCGAATCGTCAGTCGGGGCTCACCTGATAAACAATGCTTACTCACAGGGATATTCATTATTCTACTGGCGTGAAGGCAATTACGAAGTGGATTTCGTACTTGAACACAAAGGCCGGGTGGTAGCTCTCGAGGTAAAAAGCGGCCATAGCCTCCGCACCGCAGGAATGATGCAATTCAGGAAGTATTATCCCGACTCGAAAATAATGCTGGTCGGACGCGAAGGCATCCCCTGGGAAGAGTTTTTATTGTTAAATCCGATGAAGTTATTCTAGCCTTTGCGAGTGATTAACAGGATCTCTATAAGCACTCATTTTACTCAGGAGTAAGTTCTACTCTGTTTGTGAAAAACTTTAATCAGTGAACAGCTTTATTAGCATATAAAAACAATACATTTGAAATTGATTCAAAAGACGGCGTAATATGGTTCTGAACTACATCTGGATTGCATTTTTTATCATAGCTTTTATCGTCGGGCTTATCCGGCTGATATTTTTCGGCGATACAGGTATATTCCCCGAAATGATGAATGGAACGTTCGATATGGCCAAAACCGGTTTCGAGATTTCGCTCGGTCTTACCGGGGTTATGACCCTTTGGATGGGGCTGATGAAAGTGGGAGAAACGGGTGGTATAGTGGCTTACATGTCGAAAGCGGTCGGGCCATTATTTCGCAAATTGTTCCCAGATATTCCCAAAGACCATCCCGCCAACGGCTCCATTATGATGAACATTGCCGCCAATATGCTCGGGCTCGATAATGCTGCTACCCCGCTTGGGCTTAAAGCCATGACCCAGTTACAGGAACTTAATAAAGACAAGGACACGGCCTCCAACTCCATGATCATGTTCCTGGTGCTGAATGCATCCGGGCTGACAATAATTCCTATAAGCATAATGGTTTACCGCACCCAGCTGGGTGCGGCCGACCCTTCGGATATTTTTATTCCTATACTGCTGGCAACTTTTTGCTCCACGCTCACCGGGATCATTACAGTTTCACTAATTCAGCGGATCAACCTTTTTAATAAAGTCGTTCTGTTGTATCTTGGAAGTTTTACGATATTGGTAGGATCTATTATATGGTATTTCAGTACCATTTCACAGCAGCAGGTTACAACCATTTCGGCTGTAGCCGGAAACCTGATCCTGTTCGGGATCATCTTTTCGTTTATTGTGCTGGGACTCATTAAGAAAATAAATGTTTACGATGCGTTTATCGAAGGGGCAAAAGAGGGTTTCGGAATCGCGGTTAAAATCATTCCGTACCTGGTAGCAATACTTGTTGCCGTCGGGGTTTTCCGAACGTGTGGCGCACTCGATTTCCTTGTAAAGGGCATAGGGCAGATGTTTGCCGCTATGGGTGTAAATACTGATTTTGTTGATGCTTTGCCGACTGCTTTTATGAAACCGCTGAGTGGTTCGGGTGCCCGCGGCATGATGGTGGACACCATGAAACAGTTTGGTGCCGATTCTTTTGCCGGTAGGCTTTCGTGCATCTTCCAGGGAGCGGCCGATACCACGTTCTATATTGTTGCAGTCTATTTTGGCTCAGTCGGGATAAAAACTACCCGCTATGCTATAACTGCAGGTCTGATGGCTGACCTTGCCGGAGCAATTGCCGCAATTTTTGTGGCTTATTTATTTTTTCATTAAAACACCAAAGTGTTTGCAACTCAGAAAAAACAAAAGGTTGCCCTTCCGGAACAACCTTTTACATAATAGAAATCAGGTATTTGATATTAGTTTTTTATAATCCTTGAAGATGAAATAACTCCTTCTTTATCTTTTACCAGGATCATATAAAGTCCTGGCTTCAGATTATTAACAGGTATGGTAACCCGGGATCCGTTACCGCTAAGGATTCTTGTTTCGGAAATTACAAGTTGGCCGGATGCATTGACGATTATGATTTCAACATTACCAATTGCATTCAGCATTAATGAAACCTGGTCAGCAGCCGGATTGGGATAAACCCCGGTGATCAAACCCGATTCCTTATTCTTGTTAAGCCCGGTAATTATATTCCCGTTTATAGTGAGTAAAACAACTGCTGATGGGTTTGTAGCTGACAAAACAAAGGGAGCTGTCTGAACCGTTATACCTGTAATTACAGGATTAACTTTATATTGACCAAAAGGCAGGGAAGTAAAGCTGAAGCGTCCTTCCGGGTCGGTATAGGTAATTCGGACAGGGTTCCCGTATGCATCGAGCAGGAGGACTTCCTGTCCGCCGGCGGATATCGATTTGCCTCCGCCAAGCAGCTGCCCGCCAACGCTTCCACCACCTCCACCAATACTGTCGAAACTTACGAGGTGGATGATATATGGGTTAAAAGGTACTCCGAGCGTAACGGGGATTGCCTGTTCCCAGAAAACAACATCACCGTAATAGGTAGGCAGGAACTGATTGCCGCCTGGAAGAGAGTCGGGTGGCGGATAAGCAAGAATAAGATAAGTCCCGTTGCTGACATTCCAGAAATTATACAACCCAACCGAATCGATAAAGGTAGTTTGAACCGGGTAATAAGCACCAGCCGGTCCTACCCCGACTAATGACACCATCCCGAAGTTGATGGGAACGTTTCCTTCCAGGACCTGCCCGCTAAGTGTCAGATTGGCGGTTGAATCATTTACAACCAGTATCGGGGCTGCAAAGGTGGAGGAACAACCTGTTGTATCGGTTGCGGTCAAAACAACCATATAGGTACCGTCACAGCAATAGGTGTGCAGCGGGTTTTGACCGGTAGCAGTGTTTCCGTCGCCCAGGTCCCAGGTAAAATCAGTCGGGAACTGGCTTTGGGTAATTGCGGTGAAAGCCATCTCGCGGGGATTTCCAGCTGGCGTTGCAATAAACCAGCTCGCACATCCCCCCGGAATGGAATCCATCAGCACAAGTATAAAATCGGAAGTATCGCTGCAGCCACCGGGTGTCAGGGTTTGAAGCGTAACATTGTAAATTCCCTGCTGGGCATAGGTATGTGTGGGATTTTGAATAGTGCTTGTAGTTCCGTCGCCCATTTGCCAGAAATAGGATGCTGCAAGTCCGTTAATCACACTGCCCTGAAACGAAGCCGTAAGCCCCTGGAGACCAACCAGACTGATATAATTTGCACATGGCGAAGGTGGAATAATAGTATCGGTACAGATGGAAAAATTAGCAGTAAACGAGGATTGGGTATTGGTATATACAAAGGATTGCAGCAACCAGTTCATGGTGCAATCATAGGTCCCGGCTGTTAAAAACGCTGCGGTTCCCGGGGTGTAAGGTATCGTCAAAGTGATTGAATACAACCCCGTAGGATCGGTTAACGTTGAGTCGGTAAACGGCACAGGGAAATTAATACTGTCGCCGAAAACTGTAAGTGCTACCATGTGACTGCCAACGGGAAACCCGGTCTGCATTTCGGTAACATGGCCTGATACCAGCAGGGTTGCGGTTTGCGGAATACCGGCTAAACCAGCAAGAATCATTGCGAAGGCGAAAAGTAATCTGATGGATTTCATGGTGTAATATTTTATGTGCAGAATAATGTTTTCTTTTAAGACACACATCATCCGTAAGGGTTGCTTGCACAAAGATACATATTATATGAATTTATAGATGATTTATCCGTAAACACCTAATCAATAGGGTTTTGTTTGTTTAGTTTTATAAGCTTACAAGTCATTTAATGTGAAAAAGAAAAGGTTGCCTTTCCGGGACAACCTTTTCAGTAAATTCGATATGCAATAGGCCTTTTAACTTTTCATAGTGTAAAGTTCTATGATTTTAAGAATTACCTCTGTTGCTTTCACCATCGATTCGAGCGGCACATATTCCATTTTACCATGAAAATTATGGCCGCCTGCAAAAATATTCGGGCAGGGAAGGCCCATATACGAAAGACGCGCCCCATCGGTACCTCCGCGGATAGGAACTACTTTAGGGATGATGTCGAGTTGTTCCATGGCTTGCTGGGCGGTGGCTACCACATGGTAAACCGGTTCCACCATTTCGCGCATATTGTAGTATTGGTCCTTCATTTCGAGTGTAAAACAACCGTCACCATACCGCTTGTTCATAAAATCGACACATTCCCTGAAGAGTTGTTTTTTCAGTTCAAACTTTGGCCGGTCGTGATCGCGGATAATGTATTGGATAAACGAATTCTCAACTGAACCTTCGAGTTTGATCAGGTGGTAAAAGCCTTCATAATCCTGCGTAAACTCAGGCCTTTCGTTAACAGGTAAAATCGCGTTGAACTCGGTGGCCATAAGTATAGCGTTTTTCATTTTGTTTTTGGCATAACCCGGGTGGATATTCCTGCCCTGTATGATAACCTTAGCCCCGGCAGCATTGAAATTTTCGTATTCCAGTTCGCCGACACCTCCGCCATCCATGGTATAGGCAAAATCGGCCCCGAATTTTTTCACGTCAAAAAAGTCGACTCCACGGCCGACTTCCTCGTCAGGTGTAAATCCTACTTTGAGGGTTCCATGTTCAATTTCAGGGTGATTTACAAGGTACTCGATGGCTGCCATAATTTCGGTTACACCGGCTTTATCGTCGGCGCCAAGCAGGGTCGTTCCGTCGGTGACAATGAGTGCAAGCCCGATATACTCTTTCATTTCAGGGAAATCGACCGGCGAAAGCACGATATTTTTCTCCGCGTTGAGCACTATATCAGTCCCGTCGTAATTTTCGACCAGGCGTGGTTTTATATTGGAACCGCTCATATCGGGGCTGGTATCAACATGCGAAACAAAACCGATTACAGGAACTTTTTTGGATGTGTTCGATGGTAAAGTTCCCATTACATAACCGTTCGAATCGATGCTGACATCGGCAAGTCCGAAAGCCTTCAACTGGTCGTGAAGCAGGTTAAGCATATCGAACTGCTTGACCGTACTAGGAAATGTGGTTGAAGTATCATCGCTCTGCGTGTCGATGCTAACATATTTCAGGAAGCGATCGAGTATTTGTTGTTTATTCAATGACATGATTCTGATTTTAGATTATTAATATTATTGCAAAATGAAAGAGCCTGGTGAACAAGCCAGTTTAAATAATTCTCTTTCCAGCCACTCACCACATCGCCCCTCGCCCCTTCACACGGGTTGCTTGTTAGCCTGTAATTCCTATTCTTCTTTTTTAGCTCTTAGCGTTTCCCAGATAAAATAAGCACAAAGCACGGCAAGCATAAGCAAAGCAAGAGCTTCGGCGCTATGCGATTCGAACCATTCCTTGTTTACAAAGTTAAAACCGAAGTTGGCCAGTACAGCACTGATCACTCCCATCAGGGCGCCACCCGCAATAAATCCCGAAGCGATTAGTGTGCCCCTTTCGCGACGCGCCTGGTTAAGCTTTTCATCCTTACTCCGACTACCCACGATATGAGCTATAATACCTCCCAGTAATAACGGTGTGTTAAGTTGTAAAGGAATAAACATTCCAAGGGAGAACGCCAAAGCCGGAACGCCGATCATGGTCAGTATCAGCGATAGAAATGCTCCTGCGGCATATAACATCCAGGGGGCCGGCTGCCCGCTCATCATAGGCTGGATTACTGCTGCCATGGCATTGGCCTGTGGCGCTACCATTGCGTTTTCGCCTGTAAACCCATAGGTTTTGTTCAAAACCATAATTACACCTCCAACGGTGATTGCCGAAACAAAAGTTCCGAGGAATTTCCACGATTGCTGCTTATAGGGCGAAGAGCCCAGCCAGTAACCGATCTTGAGGTCGGTAATAAAACCGCCCGCCATCGAAAGCGCCGTACATACAACACCCCCGATTATAAGAGCGGCAATCATACCCGATTCGCCTTTTAAGCCTACCGAAACAAGCACGAGCGACGAAATGATAAGTGTCATCAGCGTCATTCCGCTTACGGGGTTTGTTCCAACAATAGCAATTGCATTTGCAGCCACAGTCGTGAAAAGGAATGCGATAAGCATAACAATTCCAAGGCCAACCAATGCATGGGTAATATTATGAACCACTCCGAAGTAGAAAAAAACCAGGATTACAACCGCTGTAAGCAGTATACCTCCGGCAATAATTGCCATTGGAAGATCGCGCTGGGTGCGGAGATTGGTTTTTAGGCCTTCGTGCTTGCCGAAAATTTCTTTACCGGCTAAACTGATGGCTGATTTTATAATACCGCTCGAACGGATAATACCAATGATACCCGCCATTGCAATTCCGCCTATACCTATCGGGCGGACATAAGCCGTGAAAATCTGTTCGGCCGACATATTCCCGATAAGGGCGGTAATGTTGGTTCCTACGGCAATGGTTTGACCATCGGCAAAGAAATTAATAATCGGGATCACAACATACCAGCCGACAAATGAACCGGCACATATAATGGCTGCATATTTCAACCCGATAATATACCCAAGACCTACAACTGCAGCTCCTACATTAAGCTTGAAAACGATTTTGGCTTTGTCGGCCAGCGCCTGCCCGATAGGGATAACACGGGTTGTGAATACTTCGGCCCATAAACCGAAAGTGGCAATCACAAAATCATAAATACCGCCTATTAAACCTGCTACGAGAAGCAGACGCGCCTGGTTGCCGCCTTTGGCTCCCGATACCAGGACTTCGGTTGTTGCCGTAGCCTCAGGGAATGGGTATTTGCCGTGCATTTCGGCAACGAAATATTTACGGAAAGGGATCAGGAACAGAATACCCAGGAAACCGCCAAGCAGCGACGACATGAATATCTGATAGAACTGCACCTGCAGGTTTAAAATATATAAAGCAGGTAAAGTAAAAATGGCACCTGCAACAATCACTCCTGAGCTGGCGCCTATGGACTGGATAATCACATTTTCACCCAGCGCACCCTTGCGTTTAAACACTGTTGAAAGTCCTACGGCTATAATAGCAATAGGAATAGCGGCTTCGAAAACCTGGCCGATTTTAAGGCCAAGGTAAGCAGCGGCAGCCGAAAATACAGCTGCCATTACAATTCCCCATATTACACTCCATGTGTTTACTTCGGGATACACCTTTTGCGGTGACATGATGGGTTCGTAGGTTTCGCCTGGTTTCAGTTCGGTGTAGGCGTTTTCGGGAAGGCCTTTTATTTGGCCGGTTTCGTGTTCTGACATAGATTTTCAGGTTAAGTGCGTTTCAAAAGTAATGCAAAAATTGATTTGATAAAACCGGCCAGGGTATTGTTTCGAAAAATAGGATATTGCCTTTTTCAGGACCTTATCCACGGCCTGTCTTCTGACGGAATTAGTTTCGGGTAAATTCCTTTCGTGATTTCCACACGTGGTAATTTATTCGTTTCCCTCATTAATGCTGTTGTAACGTAATTCTTTCCCTTTTACAACTGCCGGCAGCCCTTTGTCCATCCAGATTGGTTCCGGAGCATCCTTGAGGTAATGATCAAAAAACTGGCTCATCCGTATGCTTAGGTCCAGGCGGTTCGGGCGTTTGGTAAGGTTATGTTCGTCGCCGTTGTAGCAAAGCAGCCAGGCAGGTTTACCCAGGCGGCGCATAGCGGTTATGAGTTCAATTCCCTGGTAATAAGGCACAGCACCATCGTTGTCGTTGCTCATGATAAGCAATGGAGTTGTGATACGATCAATATAAAAAATGGGTGAGTTTTCGATATATAGTTCACGGTTTTGCCAGAGGGTTGCTCCCAAACGGCTTTGTCCGTGCTCGTATTGCGACTGTCGTACGATACCGCTTTCCCAGCGGATACCTCCGTAAGCAGAAGTCATATTGCTGACCGGAGCACCGGCCATTGCGGCTTTGAACATGCCGGTCTGGGTTACAAGGTAGGCTACCTGGTACCCGCCCCAGCTTTGACCCTGTATGCCCATTTTATCCGCATCGACGTATGGAAACTTAGTCATGGCAAGTGTTCCGCTGATGATATCATCATAGGCCGACCTGCCCGGTTCGCCGGTCCGGTAGTTGATATCCGGAACGAAAACAATATACCCGTTGCTGTTGTAATACGTAAAGTTCACTGTGGAACGTGTTGGCTGCGGCACATAATGCACATTGATATCCTGCGAATACTTTTCATAGAAATATACGATCATAGGGTACTTTTTGGTTGCATCGAAATTCTCCGGTTTATAAAGAAGTCCGCGAAGTTCGCCCCCGTCAAACGATTTCCACGCAACATGTTCAACAGTGCCCCACAGGTACTGGCTTTGCTGCGGATTGGTTACCGAAAGCTTTTTAAAACCATCAAATTTGACTGAACTTGTCCATAAATCGGGATACTCGGTATAACTCGAACGCTGCCAGAGGAATTGCGCGGCATTTTTAGCTTTCAGTGGATTTGTGTAAACGTGGTCCGAAAGTACAAGCGACTGGATTTTGCCAGGTTCGCTTAACAAAACACTTACAAAACCCTGTTTGCAGCTTTTATCTTCAGTTTGTTTAAGCAGCAGTGGTTCTTTGGGATTAATATCCAGTGCCTCGGGATCAGTTTTCACATAGCGGTAAACCGTTTTGTTCTCGCGGCCTTTGACGGTGAGCGAAAAGGGCGCGGCCAGGTTTTCGGGATTCAGAAGCCATATATCGTACCTGTCATTGATCATCACCGATGCATCATCTGGTGTCCATCCTGCAATCCCGTAAGGATTTGGCAAATCGGGCTGATCGTTTTCCTCATCGCTCATCTGTACGGAAATTGATGCCGTAAGGCAGAATTTCCTGCCTGTAGCAATTTGAATTGTATTCCAGCTGCTGTCGGCAATTTCGTAATACAGAAGGTATTTCCCTGAAGGGGATAGTTCGGCACTGGCCGGATGTTTCTTCAGCAAAAGCCGGCGGCTTCCGGTTTTCAGGTCGAGCAGGTAAATGTCCCTGTATGATGTGCCTTCCCACGAACTCAGCATTTCATAGGGTTTGCTGGTCGTGCCAAGTGCGAAATCAGCATTCCCTTTCCTGAAAGTGCGCACCTGTTCGAGCAGGGTATCGGCAAGTTGAACAATGCGTTTTTCGGCAACACGATACACCGACAGGTAGGATTTTTTGAGGTCCTCATCGAGGTTTTTCAGTTGCTGCGACTGCAGGCGGGCATCGTTCCACGACCAGATATCAACTTTTACCTTTTCTTCATCCAGAAGCGTATCTTTCGACTCCGGCATTTTTTTCGGTGCTGTAGCAAAATACAATTTACTGCCATCGTCGGCAAAACTCAGGTTGCCATTTTCCGAAACTTCCCATCCGGCTGGGATGCCTGTAGCAGCAGTATCGGCAACCAGCAAAATTGTTTTAAATTTCTCATCCCAGAGATAAAGCCCGTAACGCTTCACTTTTGCGGTATCGGCAGTGTATAGAAAAGCTACCGAACTGCCGGAATTATCGGCTGTTACTTTTTTTGCAAATCCCGGCTTTTCAAAAATCCGGGTCATTTTTAATGTACGGGTATCGAAAACAGCAACTGAAACCGAATCAATACTGTCCTTTTTCATTGAAATGAAAGCAATCAGGTTGCCGTTTTTCGAAAAAGTGGATTCTGTCACATTTTCGTAAATGAAGTTTTGTTTTGAAACAGGATTCGAAATCCCCATATTGAAGGTTTCGGTTTCGGCGAACGCGCCCTTTTTCTTCTTTTTGTCCTTTTCCTTGCTAACAGCTTCTTTCGGCTTTGCGGCAAGCGTATCCGGTTTTGATCCCTGGAGGGAATCTTTAATTTCTTTCTTTTCCTTGGCTTTGGGTTTATCGTAAAGCCATGCTACCCAAGCACCACCTTCTTTGGGCAGTTGGAATGATTTCAACCCGGCGTACCTGATGATTGAATCTTTTTCGATGAGCCATACCCCCAACGAATCTTTGGGTATATCTTCTTTTTTCTTTTTGGCCAGTTTCAGTTTTCGCAGTGTATCAGCCGGTTGTACGATTCTGAATGCAATGATATCGGAGGTTGACGCGAAAACGGCGCTCTGCCCCCTGTACAGTGAATCGTGGCTGCCCGAATCAAGGTTTTGAAGGTGAAGCCAGCCGTCGCCTTTCTGCGGATTGATCTCGAAAGAAGCATATTTAGCGTTATCGGAAATCAGCGGTTTGTCGAGTTTTTTCCAGCCATCGTACACATCATGGGTAAGTGGTTTTTTAACGGGTGTCTGAGCAAATGCCATAGCTGCGCTGAGTAGTGCCGGGCAAAGGAGTAAAAGCAAGTTTTTAATCATCGTTTATGGATTTCCGGGAAATGAGGGTGCAAGATAAATGAATTCCTGAAACCCGGGTTTCAAAATCTGTAAGTCAGGCAATTCAATCGGCAAGTGAACGATTGAGGATAAGGAAAATCAATCAATGCGGATATACTTCTGATGCGGATTTGCAATCCACTTCCCGTGAGCACCGGATTTGCGATCCGGAAGTAATGAAAAAAATCAACGGCTTATAAAGTCTTTTCAGGCATATTCGATACTTGTGAATACTTTTGTGCACATTATGAATCTATCTGAATCCCTTCTCGCCTGGTACGATATGAACAAACGCCCCCTTCCCTGGCGCGAAACACGCGATCCCTATAAAATCTGGCTCTCCGAGGTTATTCTCCAGCAAACCCGCATTGCCCAGGGAACAGATTATTATCACCGTTTTCTTTCAGCTTTTCCTGGTGTACACAGCCTTGCAGCAGCAGCCGAACAGGATGTGTTGAAACTCTGGCAGGGGCTGGGCTATTATTCCCGTGCAAGAAATATGCATTATACGGCTATACAGATAGTTGAAAAATTCAATGGGGTTTTCCCTCAAACAACTGAGGGACTAAAGAAACTGAAAGGTATTGGGGAGTATACTGCTGCCGCCATTGCATCCATTTGTTTTGATGAGCCTGTTGCCGTACTCGATGGCAACGTAGCACGCCTTATTTCGCGCCTCTTTGCTTTTGAAAAAGCGGTGGATACAAACATCGGCCGTTCCGGAATTACAGCCCTGGCTAATACTTTGATGGATAAACATAATCCCGGCACATTCAATCAGGCAATGATGGAAATCGGTGCCCTGGTTTGTACACCAAAAAGTCCATCATGCAACGAATGCCCTCTGGCTTTCGGCTGCAAAGCTCTAAACCAGAATAAAACCGGATATTTCCCGGTAAAAACGCCAAAGAAAGCACCTACAGCCAGGTATATGAATTACCTCGTGATCGGTTTTAACCAGCATGGTGAAGATTTTATCCTGATGCGTAAACGAACCGGGAACGACATCTGGAAAAATATGTACGATTTCCCGTGTGTGGAAACTTCAAACCTGACTGACCCTGCTGTGATTATTGAACAAATTGACAAAGAGGGTTATGCGTTCGGAATTCCATTTGTAATTAAAAAAATATCAGGCGAATATATCCACCAGCTTTCGCACCGCAGGCTGATTGTAAGGTTTATACAGCTTGAGTTGCTGGGAAAGCCGGAAATGACCGGTGATGTAAAACCTGTCAGAAAAGATCTGATTACCGTATTACCTCTGCCCAGACTTATCGACAGGTACCTTGCTGATTTGTTCAGCCAGTCCTGATAGGTTTTGGCGGCCTGACTTGTGCCGCCCTCACAACGAATATTTATCAACACTACAGCATCAAGGTTTTAAAATGGAGTACATTTGTACTACTTTAAAATATTAATCTACAATCAAAGTATTATGGCAAGAGGCGTTAACAAAGTAATCCTGGTTGGTAACCTGGGAAAAGATCCTGAAGTTCAATCATTCGACACGTATAAGAAAGCTGCCTTTTCGCTGGCGACAACCGAATTCTCGCGCGATAAGGAAGGCAACGAAGTTCAGCATACCGAATGGCACAATATTGTGATGTGGCGCGGCCTGGCCGAAATTGCCGAGCAGTTCCTTCACAAGGGAAGCCAGGTTTACGTAGAAGGTAAAATCCGCACCCGTTCGTTCGATGGCAAAGATGGCCAGAAGAAATATATCACTGAAATACAGGCCGATAATCTTGTTTTGCTTGGTGGAAGGAAGGAAGCCGGAAACGAAACCTATCAGCCGGCGCAGAATTCCGGTTCGAACGGGCACCCGGCACAGCCTGTTGTTCCTCCTATAACTGAGCCAACGCCACAGCAGAACGATCATGAGGATCTGCCATTCTAGTTACATTTAGGGTTAAGAAATAAGCGAGCGGACAATGTCCGCTCGCTTATTTTACTACTTTTACTATCTTTGCACCTTAAAATCAATTACTTCACACCGTGGCCGACCCACTCCCCGATGCGTTTTTCGCATTTATATTGTTAAATCTCTCTTCATCTGCCCTGGCTTCGTCAGCCGGTTTTGTTGCCGGGATACTTTCAATTATTATTCTCCTTCTATGTTCTGCCGGGGCTTCAGCCTCCGAAACCGCATTTTTCTCCTTGTCGCCATCGCAACTGAACGAGATCAGGTCGTCGAAATCCACCCCGCACAAACGTATTGTTCACCTGCTCGAGAATTCGAAACTCCTGCTGGCAACTATATTAATTACTAACAACCTGGTAAATGTCGGAGTTGTAATAATTACAACCTTCCTGGTAAACCATTATTTAGACTTTTCGATGAACCCGCTTCTTGGGTTTCTTTTCCAGGTGGTAATAATCACTTCATTTCTCCTTTTGTTCGGGGAAATCATGCCGAAAGTATTTGCCACCCGCAAGCCGGTGAAAATAGCTGCCTTTCTTTCTTTCCCGCTTACCGTGGTGCAAAGAATATTATACCCGTTAAGCCGACTGCTTCTGAGTTCAACACGGTTTATCGATAAACGACAGGCCTTTCAGAATCACAATATCACACTCGACGATATTTCGAATGCCATTGATATTACTGCCGACGGAAAGGTGGATGCCGACGATCGCAAGATCATGAAAAGCATTACCCGTTTCGGGGCGATAAACGCCCGCGAAATTATGAGCCCAAGGGTCGATATTACTGCAATCGAGAATACAGCTTCTTACGCAGAAGTTCAAAAAACGATTGTCGAATCAGGCTATTCGCGCATACCGGTTTACAACGATACTCCCGATACCATTACCGGCATTCTGTATATCAAAGACCTGTTGCCGCATCTTTCAGAAAGAGATTCGTTCGTATGGACGAAACTGGTTCGGCCGCCTTTTTTTATTCCTGAAAACAAACCCATTAACGACCTCCTGCAGGAGTTCCAGGAGAAAAAAATACATATGGCCGTTGTCGTCGACGAATATGGAGGAACATCGGGACTTATAACGCTTGAGGATATAATCGAAGAAATCGTGGGTGAAATCAACGACGAATTCGATATTGAGGCAGATAATACCTTTTATACGCGTATCGATGATCAGAATTACGTTTTTGAAGGGAAAACAACCATAAACGATATGTGCCGGGTTTTAGCTATTGACGACCGTATTTTCGATGAAGCCAAGGGCGAAAGCGAATCCCTTGCTGGACTTATTCTGGAACTCGCAGGTAAATTACCTTCAGTAGGCGAGGAGTTTGTTTTTGGCGAATTTACATTCCGTATCGAAGCTGCCGACAAACGAAGGTTAAAAAAGATTAAAATCACAATACCTGACACGAAGGTTCCTGTTTGATTAATCATTACCGGGTTCATTCCGGTTAATGGATTATCCCGGGCAAACCGATAAATACAGCAGGCAATAAACATCTGCCACAAACGTTTTTACATTGAAAATTCCCGGAAATGTTAAGCACAAAATCATCCTGTAACCGGTTAAAACAACTGGGATCAATAAAATTTATACTTTTTCTCCTTGTAAGCGGCGGGTTGTTTAGTGTTTCGTCATGCGACAACAACTATACACCAAAACCAAGGGGTTATTTCCGGATTGCACTTCCTGAAAAAAAGTATGTGCTGCTCGATTCCATCTATCCTTATTCGTTCGAATACCCGGCAACTGCGGTTATAACCAACGATCCGCTTTCGCCACAGGAAAAAAACTGGATCAATATCGAAATGCCGGCATTTCACGGCCGTATTCACATCAGCTACAAGCCCTTATCCGACAAAAAGAGCCTTGCTACCTATACTGAAGATACCCGCACTCTTGCATTAAAACACATGTCGAAATCAAGCGGAATAAGGCAGATTGCTATCAATGACCCGAAACGCAGAGTGTACGGACTGGTATATGAAATAAACGGCCTGGGAGCGGCTTCCCCCTACCAGTTCTATCTTACCGACAGCACAAGCCATTTTATGCGGGGTTCGCTTTACTTCGATGTTATTCCCAACAACGATTCGCTCGCACCGGTAATCGATTTTGTAAAAACAGATATTCAACACCTGTTCGAAACCATTAACTGGAAATAGAATCAAGATCATCTTCTCAGATTGCCTGACACGGCATAAGTTTACTCCCTGCAGCAATTTATTTTTCATGAATCCACTCTGAGGATATCCGTTCCCCGAAAAGAAAATAAATTGCTTGCTGACTGCTGGTTTGCCGCCATTTAAGCATTCTTATACTTCCAACATTTTAACTGGCTGAAACCAATACCAACTTACCTGGTTTGAAGATAAAAAGATAAACAGTACTTTTGCAGTACTTTGTCGGAACCTATATTGTTTAATCGGGGTAATTTTTTTGGATACTTTGAATTTAAGTGGACAGGGAACAACCGGCATCAAACCGTTTTATGCCATCACGCTCCGAACAGCAGGTCTTAACCTGTTGACCGGCTTCTTGACACTAAAAATTATTACCAACAACCTGTATCAGCATGACCAACTACAATCTTTCACACCTCGACGAACTTGAAAGCGAATCCATATTCGTGATCCGCGAAGTGGCAGCACAGTTCGAGCGCCCGGCAATATTGTTTTCGGGAGGCAAGGATAGCATTGTAATGACATACCTTGCCCGAAAGGCATTCTGGCCGGCAAAAATCCCTTTTCCTCTGCTACATGTCGATACCGGTCACAACTTCCAGGAAACCATCGATTACCGCGATAACCTGGTAAAAGAACTCGGAGTTAAGCTTGTGGTAGGATCGGTGCAGGAATCGATCGATACGGGCCGGGTGGTAGAAGAAAAAGGATACAGCGCAAGCCGCAACCTGCTCCAAACGGTTACTTTACTCGACAATATCGAAAAATACAAATTCGACGCCTGCATGGGTGGAGGCCGCCGTGATGAGGAAAAAGCACGTGCCAAAGAACGTTTCTTTTCGCATCGTGATGAATTCGGTCAATGGGACCCAAAAAACCAGCGCCCGGAACTCTGGAATATCTTCAACGGACGCAAACATATAGGCGAACATTTCAGGGTATTCCCGATCAGCAACTGGACCGAAATGGATGTGTGGCAATACATCCTGAAGGAAAGCATCCCTATGCCAAGCATTTATTACACGCATCAACGCGAGGCCTTCCTCCGCGACGGCGTTTGGCTTGCCAATGCGCCATTCATGAAACTGAAACCGAACGAAAAATTAGAAATCCGAACCGTACGTTGCCGCACTATAGGCGATGTTTCGTGTACCGGCCTTAACCTGTCGACCGCCAACTCACTCGAAGAAATTATTGCCGAAATTGCTGCAACCAGGGTAACCGAACGCGGCAACCGTGCCGATGACCTGCGCAGCGAAGCTGCCATGGAGGACAGGAAAAAGGAAGGGTATTTTTAGGACAAGGCGAGCGGGAGACAAGGCGAGGGGCGACAGGGTGATGGGAAAATAGGGCGACAAGGAGAAGGGAGAAAATGATGGATGGCGGATGTAAGATCGCGAAACGCTGGAACCCTTTAATCTTTTGAACGCGCGCAGCGCATTGAACCAGGAACATTGAACAACGAACATTGAACGCGCGAAGCGCATTGAACCAGGAACTAATAAAATGACCGATTTTTCATCCAAAGGATACCTGAATATGGAGCTGTTACGTTTTACGACAGCCGGAAGTGTTGACGATGGCAAGAGTACGCTTATCGGAAGGCTTTTATACGACAGCAAATCGATTTTTGAAGATCAGCTCGAAGCTGTAAAACGTGCCAGTATCCAACGCGGAAATGAGCATATAAACCTTGCCCTTGTAACCGACGGGCTTCGTGCCGAACGCGAACAAGGCATAACCATTGACGTGGCTTACCGCTATTTTGCAACACCCAAACGCAAGTTTATCATTGCCGACACTCCCGGTCATATACAGTATACCCGTAATATGGTTACCGGTGCATCCACCGCCAATGCCGCCCTCATCCTGATTGACGCACGCAACGGTGTAACCGAGCAAACCTATCGCCATACCTACATTGCAACCCTGCTGCAAATCCCGCATATCATTATCTGCATCAATAAAATGGACCTGGTAGGTTACAGCAAGGAAGTGTACGACGAAATACAGGACAAATTTGTTGCTTTTGCGCTGAAACTAGGGGTAAAAGACTTCCGCTTTGTTCCTATAAGCGCTTTGCACGGCGACAATGTGGTTGAGCCATCCGACAACATGAACTGGTTCCAGGGAACACTGCTCGATGTACTCGAAACCCTGCCTATCGACCACGATTACAACCTTACCGATGCCCGTTTCCCTGTTCAGTATGTGATCAGGCCGATTTCCGACGAATATCACGATTACCGGGGCTATGCCGGCCGCGTCGACGGAGGTGTTTTTAAACCAGGTGAACAGGTGATGATACTGCCCGGAGGTTTTCATACAACCATCAAATCCGTTGAACTCCAGGATAAGCAGTTGGAACAGGCTTTCCCGCCTATGTCGGTTACCATGCAGCTTGCTGATGATATTGATATAAGCCGGGGCGACATGATCGTAAAAGCGGATAACCGCCCTCAGGTGAGCCAGGATATTACAATGATGGTTTGCTGGATGAGCCCGCGCCCTTTGCAGATTGACGGGAAATATGCACTTAAACATACCACCCGCGATGTTCGCTGCCTCGTTAAAGAAGTTCATTACAAGGTGAATGTCAATACGATCGAACAGATTACCAGCGATACCGAAGTGAAGATGAATGACATTGCCCGCATTACCATTCGTACCACCAAACCCTTGCTTTTCGACTCCTACCGCCAGAACCGGATTACCGGTGCCGTTATTTTTATCGACGAGGGAACCAACGAAACCGTCGGGGTTGGAATGATTGAATAATCTGAATCCTTATCCTATTTCATGTTTTTAATTGTGTAGGTTGATTTTGTATCAACCTTTTACTCTATTTTTGCCCTCAAATTTTTTCATTCCTGACATTCGGACAATCATTTAACTTAGAATACTACTCTATGAAAAAAACAGTTTTTCTGCTTGCGCTTTGCCTTACCCTTGCTCTAACAGGCAACAGGGTGAATGCCTGTTCCAACTTCCTGGTTACCAAAGGGGCCACCGTGGATGGTTCCAGCATGATAAGTTATTCGGCCGATTCGCATACCCTTTACGGTGAATTGTATTACTGGCCTGCTGCAACATATCCTGCTGGAACCATGCTGGATATTTACGAATGGGACACAGGTAAATTTTTAGGCAAAATAAAACAGGCCACCCAAACCTACAATGTTGTTGGAAACATGAACGAATACCAGGTCGCTATCGGCGAAACCACTTTTGGCGGGCGCGAAGAACTGGTAGATACAGCAGCCATTGTTGATTACGGCAGTCTTATTTACATTGCTCTCCAGCGGAGTAAAACCGCACGCGAAGCCATAAATGTAATTACATCGCTTATGGCTGAATATGGATATGCAAGCGAAGGCGAATCGTTTTCGATCAGCGATCCCAACGAAGTGTGGATCCTGGAAATGGTAGGAAAGGGCAAACCCGTAGTTGTTAAAGACAAAAAGGGACATGAATCCTTAAAATATAATAAAGGTGCGGTATGGGCTGCCGTGCGTATTCCCGATGGGTATATTTCCGGACATGCCAACCATGCACGTATCACCACGCTTAATTTTAATGATCCTGAAAATTGCCTTTATGCTCCTGATGTTATCACTTTTGCACGCGAAAAAAGATATTTCACGGGCGAAGATAAAGACTTCAGTTTCTCCGACACCTATAATCCTATCGATTTTGAAGGTGCGCGTTTATGCGAAGCACGCGTTTGGAGCGGATTTAATAAGGTGGCCAAAGGCATGGATAAATACCTCGATTATATTAAAGGCGAGAACCTGACAAACCGTATGCCGTTGTATGTAAAACCCGATCATAAACTTACCGTGCAGGAAGTAATCGGCCTGATGCGCGATTATTACCAGGGAACTGAACTTGATATGACCAAAGATTTCGGTGCCGGGCCTTACAGTTGCATTGTACGCTGGCGCCCGCTGACCTGGAAAATCGATGGTGTTGAATACTTTAACGAGCGCGCAATAAGCACGCAGCAAACCGGTTTTGTATTTGTTGCCCAGTCGAGGCCGTATGTTCCTAATCCACTCGGTGGTATTCTCTGGTTCGGTGTCGACGATACCTATTCAACCGTATTCACTCCCATGTATACCTGTATGACCAAGGTACCCGAAACCTACGCCGTGGGAAACGGTTCCATGATGGAATTCAGCGACAATTCGGCATTCTGGGCATTTAACCAGGTTTCGAATTTTGCCTATACACGCTACAGTGATATGATTATTGATATACAGAAGAAACAATCGGAACTCGAAAACAACTACATGGCCATGGTACCTGCAGTTGATAAAGTTGCTCTCGAAATGTACCGCACCAGCCCGGCAAAAGCAGTCCAGTTCCTTACCGATTTTTCGGTTACTCAAGGCAACAACACGGTGAATGAATGGAAAAAGCTTTACAGATTCCTTTTTACCAAATACATGGATGGAAACATCAAAGAAGCCGTAACCCTACCTGCCGGATACAAATTTGCTAACCCTACAGTAAAACAACCCGGTTACAGCGAAGAATTCTATCGCAACCTTATTAAACAAACCGGCGATAAATATAAGGTTATACCACCTGCTACACATTAATTCAAAGAAAAACAGCCGGAGACGCCCTGGAGTTTCCAGGGCGTTTTCAATCCCGTATTATAAATTAACTTGCTCACGTACTATTAAATACATTGTTTCGTTACCTTTGAGCATTGTAACCATTTTATAGATTATGGACGAAAAACCTGTTAACACCCTGGCGTATAAGATTACAATCGGCGTTTTGGTGGCAATTATTGCAGTAATGGCCTGGATGCTTATAAATCAGAAGAAAGAAGTCGTAACCCTCGAAAAAGCTACGGCAACCGAGGAAACTTCACTGCAATCCCAGCTCGACTCGCTGCTTGCCGAACACGAAAGGGTAAAAGCCACCTATGGGGAACTCAGCAGTCGTTTGTCCGAAAAGGACAGCATCATTAACCTGAAGGCAATCGAAATTAAAAAATTGCTTAAGTCGAAAACGGAACTGGCCGTCGTGAAACAGAAACTGGCGCAATTGCAGCAGATAACCATGATGTATGAGCAAAAAATCGATTCGCTGTATACGGTTAACCGCAGCCTGAAAGCTGAAAATGAGCAGATCAAAACTAACTATAACCTCGAGCAGCAGAAAACCAGCGACCTGGCAAAAGACAAAGAGGCCCTTAACGAAAAAATTACGGGTGCAGCTGTTCTCAAAGCCTATAAGATTACCGCGGTAGCTTACAAGTCGAGAGGCGTTGATAAGGACAAGGAAACCGATAAGGCCGCAAGAGCTGAGAAAATCAAGGTTTGCTTTACGGTAAGTGAGAACAAACTGGTAAGCACAGGCTACAAACGCTTTTTCGTTCGCATTGCCCGCCCCGATAATGTGATACTCACCCGCGGTCCTGCTTATACATTCCAGTTCCTGGGACAGACCCTGCAGTTTTCATCGATGGAAACCCTGAATTACGAAGGGAATGCTGCCGATATTTGTACTTATTTTGAACTTCCGCCCAACAGCCCCGAATTACCAAAAGGCCGTTATTATGTGAATGTATTTACCGAAGACCGCGAAATCGGCCTTACCTCCTTCGAATTGAGATAATCGACCAAAATACTGAATACTTTAAACCGGCCCTGAGCCGGTTTTTTTTGAGATTTCAATTATCCGGCAATCCGCATTTATTGCCTTTTCGATTGAAGGTTCATTAACCTGTATACATAAAAAGAATATGCCTTATTTCCCATTCTTAGTATATTGATGGTATCGGGAGGTAGTATTTTTTCAAAATAAATGTTTGGCAAAGTGCCCGGATCGCAGAAATCGCGGCTCGAAGTAATATACCAGGCGTCGCTGTTCAACCTGAAACCGCCATGAACCTCGTTGATCCAGGCATATTTATGTATGGCCGAAGTATCACCGGCTGCCATTACATACCGTCCTGTTCCTCGGGCAGCATAATAACTGAAATTGGCTGCAGGAAACCATCGGTAACTTACAATAGGCGAATTGACCGGCATCAGCCCTGATTTTTCATATTTCACTGCAAGGGGAATAAATTCTTTGCGCAACTGCCTCCAGCCATACACTTCGAGAGAATAATCTGCTGAGCCTTTCCCTTTACTTTCCCGGATATACTTTTCGAACGGGAAAAATCCGGTCATAACCTGTGCCACCGAAAGGCTGATCAGAAGAGTTATAAAAGCCAGTGAACTTTTTATCGCTACAGGCATTTTCACAGCAGTCCTGCTCCTTAGCCAGAGTGCAGCAAGCGGAAGCAAGGTGAGGTAGCCGGCCCCGTTCCAGTGAGGCAGCGTCCGCCTCGAAACCGAAACCAGCAGAAAAGTTACAACCAACGGCAATCCCGACCAAACCAGTAAACGGGTTTCCGGTTTGACTGTTTTGAGTTTTCTGCTTACCAATGCCACCAGGGCCAGTATTATTAAAACCAGGTTTACGGGGTTGGTATACAATGCTTCTCCCAATACTTCGGTAAGGAAATAATCGGGTGTAAATATGGCCGGCACCGGCTCTACACGCGCACTGTGAAAAAGGAAACTAACAAAATTGTTTTGTGCATTCCATACCAGCACCGGCAGAAACAGCAACGCCATTAGCAGATGCGCCAGGTAAAAAGCTTGTGTCCGTAACCATTTCCGGTCGTAAGCCAGTATATAAATCATCATTCCCAGCCAGAGATATGCCGTAGTATACTTGCTTAAAAAAGCGAATCCCATCATTACCGACGCCAGCAGGAACCTACGCTTTGCAATGGCGTCAATTTCACCACCGAAAGCCTTCAGGAGCAATAGTATTGCTGCGAGCCAGAAAACACTCTGAGGGGCATCGGGAAGGATAAAAACACCTATGATTATAAACCCGTATGTTGAAGCGGTATAAAGCAAAGCCGCATACCAGCCGGTTAATTCATCGCGAAGTTGTTTGCCGATGCAATACATCAGCCAGGTATTGGCTGTTCCGGCGCCCACAGCTGCCAGACGGATAAAAAATTCGCTTCCTAATGTAAGATTCAGGCTGAACAACTGTATTGCCCAGCCCACCATTGGCGGATGATCGAAATGGCTGAGAGCAGGATACAGTGCATAGGTATAATAATATGCCTCATCATTCCCAAGGCAAAACCCGGCTGCCAGCAATGCCCTCACAACTGCCGAAAATATCAGCAGGAAAAGTATCGGGTATCCGGTGGTATGGCGAAGTTTCAGGGAGAACTTTATGAGATTGACTCTTATTTAGGCCTTGTTGCCGGCTGCAAAGATAAAAATAGTTGATTGCACTTATAAACGCAGAATCAGAACCTTAGTATTTCGAATCAGAAATACTGCTATAATTTTTGAAAAATTTCAGTTACTATTGTATTCAATTTAAATAAAGGATTGTTGACAGCTTAACCCACATCCATGAAAACACTTTTTCTGACCCTTGGCCTTCTTCTGCTTTTTTCAACAACCAATGCCCAAAAATACCGTACCAACAACCGGCTGCTGAGTGCCGGTATCCGCTATGCTACGCTTAACGACGAAGTGCCGAAGTATGATTTTATTCCCATCAATCTTTCGTTTGAGAATATTTTCATCGATAAGTGGGTCGACCACAAATTGGCAGTTGGCGGGGGGATCGAGACCGGTTATTTTAAGTACATACTCGGACCGCGCATCTACGAAGTGAAGCAGCTTTCTCTGATACTAAATTTCCATTATACGTTTAACCGCCAGTTCGAAGTATATGCCGGAGTGTTGCCCGGGTATTATTTCGATTCGTACGAAAATACCAGTATCGACCATAGCGGGATGGACGGCTTCAACAACCAGTTTATGCTTGGAGCCCGTTATTTTATTATACCGGCTCTGGGAGTTTACACCCGTATGCTCATAAACGATTACGGAGCCGAAGCCGGATTAACATTCAAGTTTTAGGATGAAACCGTCTGGTTCCATCAGGTGTTAATCCATCTGTGTGAACGATAAAATCTTTTTCGAAAATTTTTGGGGCATTATGCAGCTACTTTCCGGTACCTCCACACTGCGAGCGTAAGTGAAATTATGGCATAAACCACAATGGAGAAAAACGGTTTCAGTATATCCTGGAATTGCGATCCTTTCAGCATGATCATACGCATCATCCGGATAAAATATGCAATAGGATTGATCACATTTATGTTCTGTGCCCATTCAGGCATGCTGTCGACAGGCGTAAACAATCCGCTCATCATAATGAACACCACGGCAAAGAACCAGGCCAGGAACATGGCCTGCTGCTGTGTGTTTACAAGCGTGGAAATAAATAAACCTATCCCGAGTACAGCCAATAAATACACCGAAGCCACCCCGAATATAAGCCACAGGCTCCCGATAATCGGGATTTTGAATATTATATGCGCAAGCAACAATCCGAAGGCCAGCTCAAAAAGTGCAATAAACCAGAAAGGTAAAAGCTTCCCCACAACAAACTGGTACTTTTTTACAGGCGAAACATTGATCTGTTCGATGGTTCCCATTTCCTTTTCGCGTACTACGTTCATGGACGATAAAAACATGCCGATAATAGTGACCAGCAGTACCAGTATTCCCGGAACCATATAGGTTTTGTAATCCAGTTCCGCGTTAAACCAGTATGAATAACTGATGTTGAACGGAGGTTTCAGATCAAGGCCACCCGTGAGATCGGCAATAATATCCTGGTTGTAATCCATTATAATAGAGTTGCCGTAGGCATTCATTATGGCAGCGGCGCTTCCGTCGATAGCATTACTGATCAGCTGCACCGAGGCTTTCTTTTCCTTTTGCAGGTCGTTTCCGAAACGCGGCGGGATAACCAGGATCTGGTTTGCCTTGCCGGTTTTCAGGTATTCCTCAGCTTCAAGGTAGGTTACAGGATAAGCTTTAACGTGATAAAAAGGTGGGGCCGTAAATTTCGAAGCCAGTTGCCTCGATTCAACCGAATGATCCTGGTCGACAATTACAAGGTTGATGTTTTTTATCTCGAAAGTAACGGCAAAAGCCAGCACCAGCAACTGAACCACCGGGATAACGAATATTATGGGCAGCATCGTTTTATTACGGAATATCTGCCGGAATTCTTTTTGTAATATGTATAGTATTGTTCTCAAAAGTTACTTGTTACTGGTCGCTGGTTACTGGTTACTGGTATTAAGCCGGTATGATTGTTTGTTTCTGAGTTAAGATATCACATTTTGTTTTCGCAATGACCTTTGTTTTCTGATATTTTGACTTTTACTTTCCTCGTATCCCGTTTTCTGTATTTCGCCTCTTGTCCCTTGTCCCTCAATCCAGCCTTACCTTAAATTTCTTAACGCTAAGCGCAATGAAAAACAAGGCCATCCCGGCTATGATGAGTGTTTCTTTCCAGATATACGTAAAGCCCAGCCCTTTAATCATTATCGATTTTACGATAATTATAAACCAGCGAGGCGGCATAATATTACTGATGATCTGTAAGGGAAGCGGCATATTTTCGATAGGGAAAATAAAGCCCGACAACAATATGGTCGGCAGCATGAGGGCAAACATCGAAAGCATCATAGCCATCTGCTGGCTCTTGCTCACCGTGGAAATAAAAATTCCCAGCGAAAGCGCCATAACAATAAACAAAAGACTTTCGGCAAGCATGAGCACAAGACTGCCTTTTACAGGCATTCCCAGTACAAAATAGCTCAGCAGGAGTATGGAAAGGGCATTCACAAAGGCAAGCAATACATAAGGAACTACCTTTCCGGCAATGATCTGGATCGGGCGCATTGGCGATACCAGCAGAATTTCCATGGTTCCCATTTCTTTTTCACGTGCAATTGATATGGAAGTCATCATCGCAGTGATAAGCATAAGCAGAATTGTAATGACACCCGGTACGAACATAAAGACACTTTTCAGGTCAGGGTTGTACATCATCTGCGATTCGGTGGTGATTGTGACCGGCAAAGACATTTCTTTCAGGTACTCGCGCTGGTAATCGCTTATTATTGCCGAGGTATAATTTACAAGCAGGTTGGCGGTATTCGGGTCGCTGGCATCGGCAATAACCTGGATATTGGCCTGGTGATCTTTTTCAAGCCGTGTTGCAAAATCGCTTTCGAAAATAATTACTTCTTTTACTTTTCCATGCCTGAATACCTCTTCAATATGGCCTTCGCCCCGCACTTCGTCATTCAAGATAAAAAATCCCGACGAAAGTATTTTTGATGTTATTTCACGGGTTACCTGGTCGTTGGAGTGATCAATAATTGCTATAGGCGCATTTTTCACTTCCGTTGACAGGGCAAATCCGAACAAAAGAACCTGGATGACAGGCATACCAAAAAGAACAATCATCGACCGGTAGTCGCGGAAGATGTGGTAAAACTCTTTGATTATAAAACCTCTCATTTTAATTTGCGATTTCGGATTTACGATTTACGATTGGCTGGTCATTTATTTCTATTATACTATGGGTTATTTGAATCTGATCCGAGTGTTCTTGATTCGTACCTCGTAAATCGTAATTCGTAAATCACCTTACTTGTCAATTCCTTGCTATTTTCAGAAACACCTCCTCAATATTAGCCGCATTGTATTTTAGCTTCAGGTTTGCGGGTGTATCGAGTGCTACAATTTTCCCGTCAGCCATTATGCTTACGCGTTTACAGTATTCGGCTTCGTCCATATAGTGAGTGGTCACAAAAACGGTAATTCCCTGGCTGGCAGTTTCGTAAATGATTTCCCAGAACTGCCTCCGGGTTATCGGATCCACTCCCCCGGTAGGTTCATCGAGAAAAACGATTGAAGGCCGGTGAATAATAGCTACTGAAAAAGCCAGTTTCTGTTTCCACCCCAAGGGAAGTGAACCCAGCAACTGGTTTTTTTCACTTTCAAGCCCCAGGCGGCCCAGCAGTTCCGTTGTTCTTTGTTTAATGGTTGCTGACGAAAGCCCGTAAATGCCCCCGTAAAACTGGAAATTTTCCCATACCGAAAGGTCCTCGAAAAGCGAAAAACGCTGGCTCATATATCCTATCCGTTTTTTAATCATTTCCGCCTGACGGTAAACATCAAAACCTGCAATCATGACTTTCCCCGATGTAGGTGCCGACAATCCGCAAAGTATTTTCATTGCGGTGGTTTTCCCTGCCCCGTTTGCACCCAGGAAACCAAATATTTCGCCTTCCTCCACCGAAAAAGTAAGGTGATCGTTGGCTACAAAGCTTCCGAATTTTTTTACCAGGTTTTCGACTTCGATGATGGGCATTCAGATAGGGTTTAGGAGTTTGGGATTGGGGATGTCGGATGTCGGATGTATTCTTTAATTAAAATTTTCAATAACCTGATTATTCCAGGCTTTTAATTTCTGCGGTTATTTTAATCTTATTCCTTAACTAGGTTCCCCTTTAAATTTGGGTCTTGAAATTTGGAACCTGGAATTTTACTCTTTCTTCATCATTTCCATAAAGCTGTCCTCTGTAGTAGGTTCAATCTGTTTAACCTGTACACTTGTGTGTCCAAGGG